>JAQIBO010000352.1 GCA_027859055.1 Spirochaeta sp. | reverse complement strand
GACAGCTCGTTCAGGCCGGATCGCTTACCGACATCCTCGCGGTATCAACCAGTTTTGAAACCACACTCGAGGCGCAGAAGTTCGGTATTCCCCTTCGGACGATGAATGATCCGGAGCTCGCCGACGGACTTGATCTGGCGATTGACGGCGCCGATGAGGTCGACCGCCGCGATCTGGCCCTCATCAAAGGTGGTGGAGGGGCTCTCACCCGGGAGAAGCTGGTTGAGTACCAGGCAAAGCTGCTGGTGGTTATTGTCAACGACGCCAAAGTAACGGATCGCCTCGGTACGACGTTTGCCGTACCGGTGGAGTGTATTCCCGACGCCCTTGCGCCGGTTCAGCGGGCGCTTGCGCGTTTGGGGTGCGTTCCGGTCCTGCGGATGGCGGAAAAAAAGGCGGGACCGGTGGTGACGGACAACGGAAACCTGATTGTGGATATGCGTTTCGACGATCCCGCATTCGACGCAGCCGAGATGGAGGCGCGCATCAACCACATTCCCGGTGTCTTGGAGAACGGTATCTTCACCGGGGTTCCGCGCCGTGTGTTTGTCGGCAGCGAAGTCGGGATGATCGAAGAGCTGCGCGCCCCTGGCCACGCCCGCGGCTAGTTAATCAGACGTTGCAACGTGGCGTCGTCGCGACGCCACTTCGGGCGTACTTTCACCTGCAGGCTTAGTCGGACCGGTACGGGAAACAGGGAGGTGAGGATCGCTTCCGCCTCCTCGCGGATCGCCGTTACCGTTGCCCCTTTTTTCCCCACCAGGATGCCCTGCTGCGACGTTCGCTCCACGTAGAGAAAAACCCGCGCCCAGATCTTCTTGTCCGTCTGTTCCAGATCGGCGACCTCCACGTAGAGTGCATGGGGTACCTCCTGGCGCGTTCGCAGGATCGCACGCTCCCGAATGATCTCGGCGATCCGGAACCGGGGTGGCTGGTCCGTGTAGTACTCGTCCGGGTACCACGGCTCCCCCTCGGGCAGTGCCGCAAACACGAGATCCAGAAGCTGAACGAGTCCGATCGGTTGCGCAGATCCGGCAAGATTGCCGACCTCCACCACCGGAACATCAACAAGCCCTTCGGCATCCAGAAAGCGCCGGGTTGCCGCAATGTTGCATCCCTCGGCGTCGACTTTCGTAATGACGACCACTTTCGGCGTGTCCCGGGAACGGAGCAGGGCGGTAATTCCGCGCTCCTCATCGCCGGGAGGGCGCGTCGGGTCGATCAGATAGAGCAGGAGATCTGCTTCGGGCAGGTTGTCCGCGACAACCGCCTGAAGGCGGAGGTTCAGCTTCTTTTCCGACGTGTGCAGTCCCGGCGTGTCCAACAGAACCATCTGGCCCCGTTCGTCGGTGACGATGCCCCGAATCGTGTTGCGCGTTGTCTGGGGAACCGGGGACACGATAGAGACTTTATGTCCGCACAAAGCGTTGACCAGCGTCGATTTTCCCGCTGACGGCCTGCCGAGCAGCATAACGAACCCGCTACGGCGGGTGTTCCTTTGCATGTCCACGCCTCTTGATAGTATATTCTCCGGACAAAGACAAGATTCAATACAGCAAATGGAGTGTTCATGAACAACGATAGACCGATTTACCAGGACGACGACGACAACGACAACCAGGATGAGGAGAAAAAACAGGACCACCCGCCGCTTCTGGACAAAATGCTCAAGACGCGGACGATTCTCATTTCCGGTGAAATCAACAAGGAGTTGGCCGAGCGTGTCATTCGACAACTTCTGATTCTCGAACAGGAGGGAGACGAGGCGATCCGTGTGTTTATCGATTCCCCCGGTGGTGACGCCGACGCAGGATACGCGATCTTTGACACGATTCGATTTGTGAAGCCGGAGGTGCAGACGGTGGGGATCGGTCTGGTTGCCAGCGCCGGAGCGCTCATTCTGCTCGCCGGTACAAAGGAGAACCGCCTCGCCTTTCCCAACTCTCATTACCTCATCCACCAACCCCTGTCGGGTATTCGGGGTGTAGCCACGGAGATCGAGATCCACGCCCGGGAGATCGAAAAGATGCGCGGCCGGATCAACAAACTGATCTCCGAAGAGACGGGTCAGCCGATGGAACGGGTCGAAAAAGACACTGACCGTGACTACTGGCTCAGCGCCGAAGAGGCGCGGGACTACGGCCTGGTGTCACGCATCGTCCACACCCGGAGTGACCTCGAAACCGATTCCTGAAGCACCATCTCCCGCGTCGCTGTGGGAGAGGTATGAACCATTTCATATTTCTGTCCCGGCGTGGTACGCCGTGGATCATCTGTGGTCTGTGGTGCTGTGTCGTCGGGCTGGGAGCGTGCACCGTTCTCGAGCCCGACGACGGGTCGTTACACCTTCTGTTTTACAACGTCGAAAACCTCTTTGATGCGGTCCCGGACGGGTCCGAGTACGACGAGTTTACCCCCGCCGCGGGATGGGACTCCGCCGACGTTACCGCCCGCCTTGAGCGCCTTGGTGCCGCCCTGGGTTCGGTCCGTCCCGCCCCGGACATCGTGACGATCGCAGAGATCGAAAACGGTGCGCTCCTGGATACGCTCTTTGATCGGTATTTTGTCGACGTGCCGTATCCCTACCGGGTGTTCAGCCGGAATCCCGGCGGCGCCACCGGGATCGCCCTGGTATCCCGTTATCCGATCAAAGATGTCCGGACGCTCCAGGCGCGGGCCGGCGCGTACCCTCCGTTGCGTCCGGTTTTGGAGGTGCGGATAGCACTGCCGAAGACTGAACTGGTCGTGTTTGTGAGCCACTGGAAAAGTAAGCGTGGCGGCGCTGCGGCGACCGAGCCACTGCGCCGCGCCAGTGCGCGCCTGATCGCCTCTCGCCTGCGGGAACTGGCCCGCACCGAGCCGGAACTGCCGATCGTTTTGTGTGGCGACCTGAACGAGAATCCCCGGGAGGGCGAGTACGTCGAATACGCGTATCAGACCGCCCTCCTGACCGCCGCCACCGTACTGGAATGGGAGACCGGGGCAGATGAACCGCCGCCGTGGTATGAAGGAATTGCACAGATGCCGGACGCGATCCTGCTGGCTGCAACCGCCGCCGCCGCCCGGGAAATCGGTCAACAGTTGAACCTTCCGGTCTTCGTGGACGGCTGGGCACGCGCTGCCGGCGACGGGTCCTACTGGTTTTACGGCAGGTGGGAACAGATCGACCAGATCATGATGAACCCCGCCGCAGCAGCGGGAGGAGCGTTGACCCTTCGTGATTTCTCACCGGTCCGCACCGCTGAGATTGCAGACGGCGAGGGGCGGCCGATCAGCTGGTTTGACGACCGCGACGGCGTTTCCGACCATCTTCCGGTTCTCCTTCAGTTGTCGATGGAGATCGATTAATCACCTCTCGCAATCCCGCGCGGCGGCCCTGGTATGCCTTACCACACCCCCGCGTCGCGGAGCTGCCCGGTGGCCACGTCCGCCCAGCCGCGGTTGGCGGCCGGTGACGCGGGGCTTGGGTGCAGGATCTGCACTGTTTGCGGCGGGCTCGCCGGCGCGGTGGAAGCGTCGGGCACCGGCGATGGGTGGACATACCCGGCCGCCGCCGTGCGACCGCGGGCGGCTGTCAGCTTCTCTGCGGTGACCGCCCTGAGACGCTCAGCGGCAAACCGGCCCACTCCAACCGCGTAGCGCGGTTGCAGCACCGCCAGGGTATCCGCGAGCAACCGATCGCAGATCTCCAGGAGCTCACGCCGTTGTGCGCTGCGGAGGCGGTCGGGGGTTATGTTGCGTCCCCCGGCGTCCATGAACACCAGCGGACAGTAGTTGATCACCATGTTCTCTGAAAAAAACGCCGTCGCGGTACCGTACCGTTCCCGAAAGAGTCCCCACAGCCGCCGGCCGCTCACCTCACTGCGGGTACAGGCAAACCCATCGATGGGGCGTTTGGGGTGGATACGGTCCGGCTGACCAACCGGTTCTTCAATTTCAAGCCAGTCACGGACCGCCGCAACTTCACCAAAGGGAATTCCCGTTTGCGCCATGCCCCACGGACCGGGGTTCATGCCCAGAAAGACGACTCGACGTGGCGCAGTCGCATGCTGTCGAAGATACCGCGCCCACGGTGTCCGTGCGTACACAAGCGGGTTGTACACGGCGGAAACCGGCGGGCCCGGGCTGAACGTCGCCAACGCTTCGGAATATCGGTCTCCCTGGTGGAGGATGTACTCACCGGGTGTCATCGTGCCAGCGTAGTAATCTCCGGGTTCTTGCACAAGCGCTGCGGCGCAGGTACAGTTTGGCGATGGATCAACGCGGTTGCGACGCTGCAACATACTTCAGTGGGCTCCAGCAGGATGCGCGAGTCCCCGCCGGATACCGGTTTTTCCACGATTCGTTTGGATTTGTTCCGTCAGAACGCCCGGGAACCCAGCCGCTGACTATGGCGATAAACGGCATCATCAGCGACGCCGCGGAGACGCATGCGGTCGGTGTGACCACCGGCAACCGCTATCCCGGCGCTCCGGTGGTCCTTGCCCGGGAACGCCTCCGGTCCGGGCGACTGCGCGGTCTTGTCGTCAACAACCGGGTCGCCAACGTGGCAAGCCCGACCGGATACGCCGATGCGGTAGCGGTCGCCGCCGCCTGTGCATCCCGTTTTGGTCTCCCTTCCGAGCAGGTCCTGTCAATCTCCACCGGCGTTATCGGCTGGTCGCTGCCGGTCCGGAAGATGCTCCCGGTGGTCGAATCCTTGGAACACCACGAGACCGATGCGGCAACATTTGCGCGGGGCATTATGACCACCGATCGCTATCCGAAGCTGGCGTGGAGCACCACCGCCGGTGGTGCAACCGTTCTCGGTGCGGTCAAGGGAGCCGGTATGGTGGAACCGAATCTCGCCACGATGCTTGGATTTTTCCTGACCGATGCGGTGGTGGACCCGGAGCGTCTCGGGAGCGTCTTTCGAAGGGTGGTGGAACAGACGTTTAACACGATTTCCATCGACAGCGACCAGAGTACCAGCGATATGGTGCTCCTCCTGGCAAACGGGCGTTCAGGTATCACCGTTTCCGAAACGGAGCTTGAGGCGATCCTGCTCCCGGTGGCGCAGCGTCTGGCGGAAGAGATCGTTCGCAACGGCGAGGGGACCTCCCACGTGATAGAACTGTGCGTACGCGGCGTGGCGGACCGCTCCGTTGCGCAGGCGATCGGAAAGCAGGTGATCAACTCACCGCTGGTCAAGACGGCGGTCTACGGGAACGATCCAAACGTCGGTCGGATTCTCGGTGCCTGTGGGGACGCCCTCGACCGGTATGATCGGGACCGCAGTATCGACGCGTCCGCGCTTCGCATAGCGATATTCGGGGAAGAGGTGTATCGCGACGGTGCGTTTCATCTTGACGGTGACCGGGAAACACGCCTTTCCGATGCGCTGCGCGATACCGCGATGGACCCGGCGTTGCACGGGTGCCCACAGTACACCGGCACGGTGGAAATAGTGATCGACTTTACTCCCC
Source organism: Spirochaeta sp. (assembly GCA_027859055.1). Lineage (GTDB taxonomy): Bacteria > Spirochaetota > Spirochaetia > DSM-27196 > Alkalispirochaetaceae > Alkalispirochaeta. Next base: position 2,003 of record JAQIBO010000352.1, on the reverse strand, counting down.
GCAGCGGGCGGGGCGGTGAAACCGGCGCGGCGGACGACGCACCCGGGGAATCTGCTGAAGTCCGCGTTCGCGGCAGTGATTTGAGTTATGAATACGTACGGGAAAACGCCGATTACCGCAGTTGATCGGCCCGCTTCCGGGTGACCCGAGAGGAAACAAACAGACGATGAAGACACAAGAGACAAGCGGTATCGATGTACAGATACGGCGCGCACAAGACCTGATTCAAAAAGCACGGGACGAACTGGCGCGCAAGATCGTTGGACAGCAGGCGATGATAGACGGGCTGCTGACGGGAATTCTTGCCGGCGGACACGTCCTGCTTGAAGGCGTGCCGGGGCTCGCCAAGACGCTGACGGTGAAAAGCCTCGCCGACGTACTGGACGCCAGTTTCCGCCGTATTCAGTTCACTCCGGACCTTCTGCCGGCGGACTTGATCGGTACGATGATTTACCGGCAGCAGACCGGGGAGTTCGTTCCGCGGAAAGGGCCGGTGTTTTCCAATGTGATCCTTGCCGACGAAATAAACCGCGCCCCGGCAAAGGTGCAAAGCGCGCTCCTCGAGGCGATGGAAGAACGGCAGGTGACGATAGGAGATACCACCTATCCGCTGAGTGAACCGTTTTTTGTTCTGGCAACGCAAAATCCGATCGAGCAGGAAGGTACCTATCCGCTGCCGGAGGCGCAACTGGATCGCTTTATGCTGAAACTCTTTATCGATTACCCCACACCGGAGGAGGAACGCGAGATCCTTCGGCGCGTCGGAGTTCCCCAGGACATCGAACTGCAGAAGACGATCTTCAAAAACGACGTCAAGAAGCTGCGGGAGATCGTTGCCCGCATTCAGGTGGACGAACGGATCGAGGACTACATCGTCCGGATCGTCACCGCCACGCGGGAGGACGACGAGCGCGTCACGATGGGCCCCCTTCGCTACGTCGATTTCGGGGCGTCTCCGCGGGCAAGTATCTACCTGTACCGCTGCGCCAAAGTCCGGGCGGTGTTCGCCGGGCGTTCCTACGTGATTCCCGAGGACGTGAAGGCGGTTGCCCCCGACGTGTTGCGCCACCGCATCGTCCTCTCCTACGAGGCTGACAGCGAGGATCTCACCAGCGATGATATCGTGGACATGTTCCTTTCCAACGTCGCCGTTCCCTGATCGTTATGCCGCGGCACCGCTTTAACCCGCTGCAGCAGCTTCCCAGTCGCGCCCGCCTCAGACGTCTGCAGATCGTGGCGCAGCGACTTGTGGAAAACCTCCTCGCCGGAAACTACCGGTCCGTCTTTCGCGGTCCCGGGATCGAGTTTGATGAGGTGCGCGAATACGTCGAGGGCGACGATACGCGCCTGATCGACTGGAACGTCAGCTCCCGCTTCGGACAGGTGTACACCAAGACGTTCCGGGAAGAGCGGGAGATGACGCTTTTTCTCGTACTCGATATATCCACATCCCTGCACTACGGCTCCCAAACCCGTTCAATGCGGGAAATTGCGCTCATCGCGTCGGCGCTCCTGACCCTTGCCGCGGTGGAGAACAACGATAAAGTGGGCGGCGCCCTTTTCGCCGCGGGGATCGAGTCCTGGATACCGCCGGCAAAAGGTCGCAGCCACGCGATGCGCCTCCTGCAGGAGATCGTCGCGACGGAGCCGAAAAAGGACGGCAGCGGACTGGCCGCGGCGCTGCGCGCGGTAAGCGAATCACTCAAACGGCGCGGAATCGTCGTGATAATCTCCGACTTTCTCACCACCGACTACCAGCGGGAGCTTTCTCTGATCGCCAAACGGCACGACGTCATAGCGATCCGGATCAGTGATCCGGTCACCGACGAACTGCCCGCCGTTCCGTTTCTCAGCGTTGCCGACCCCGAAACGGGAGAGACCCTCGATATCGATGGGGCATCAAAAAAGTACCGCTTCGAATTCGAACAGTTCTGGCGGCGTCAGCGCCAGCAGTGGATCCGGGAATGCCGGCGCCGCGGGATCTCCGCCATCGAGATCCGCAC
>JAQIBO010000308.1 GCA_027859055.1 Spirochaeta sp. | reverse complement strand
AGCGGATTCTATGCGTGGCTGAATAGACCCCCATCACCCCGTGAAGTATCCGATCGTGAGCTGAAAACCCTGATCTTGACAGCCCATCACGAGGGGCGAGGGACCTATGGGACCAGACGTCTGCAGGCGAAGTTGGCTTCCTGGGGAGTTACTTGTTTGTGATAGCCTGAAATTCCCTAGTATTACCGTTTTGAATTCCCGGATGTTACCGTGAGGAATTCCCGGGAAAAACCGAGGGAGAAGGAGGGGCAGTTGAGACACTGTCCCCGATAACCACTACCCTTCGTCAATGCACTACCAACGACGAAGGAGGAAAGGGAACGGTGCTCAACATGCCCCAGATACAAGATATCAGAGATATGGCTCGGGATCGATCAGTAGCCAGTATCTCCCGGAGTCTGTCCGTTGATGAGAAGACGGTCAGAAAGTATTTGAAACAGGACGATTTTTCTCCGCAGCCACCTGACAAGATTCCCCGGAAATCGCGCCTTGATGCCCACAAGAACCTGATCGACCAGTGGCTTCAGGAAGATGAGACGCGGTGGTACAAACAGCGACATACCGGAAAGAGAATTTATGAACGCCTTCGTGAAGAGTCGCCGGGATTCGACTGCTCCTACAACGTCGTACAGCGATACGTGAAAGAGGTACGCGGCGCGAAGCAGGAACAACGGGCGAACCAGGAGCTGGTCTGGCATCCGGGAGAGGCACAGGCCGATTTCGGTGAGGCGGACTTCATCGAACGAGGAGAGAAGATCAGAAAGAAATACCTGACCCTCTCCTTTCCCCAGAGCAACAACAGCTTTACCCAGGTATTCGGCGGGGAGAACGCTGAGTGCGTATGCCAGGGTCTTAAGGATATCTTCACCTACATCGGCGGCGTTCCGCGCATCATCGTGTTCGACAATGCCACCGGCGTGGGGCGGCGAGTCGGTGAAGTGATCCGGGAAGCGAAGCTCTTCCAGCGGTTTCGGGCGCACTACGGATTCTCCGTTCGATTCTGTAATCCCTACGCGGGGTACGAGAAGGGAAATGTCGAGAACAAGATCGGTTATACCCGTCGGAATATGTTCGTACCCGAACCCGTGTTTGACGATGTCGAGGCGTTCAATTGTGATCTGTTGGACCGCCATGTGGTGAAGGCCGAGGAGCTGCACTATAAGAAACTGCTGCCCATCAAGGAGTTGTTCGGTGCCGATGAGCAGGCGTTGCAGACGCTGCCGGGGAAACCGTTTGACGTATGCCGGTATGAGTATGTGAAGACCGACGGCTACGGAAAGATCCATATCGATGCGCGGCACCATTACTCGACCCGACCGGAATACGGAGGCCGGGACGTCCTCGTCGGTATCCGGGCGCATACGATTGATATCCTTGATGGCGACAAGCAGCTGGTGGTGCAACACACCCGACAGTACGGGACAACCCGAAGCGACACGGTGGATTATCGCACCTCCCTGGCGATGCTGCTCAAGAACGCCGGGGCGTGGCCTAATAGCGGCATCAGAGAGCTGGTCCCGCCGCTTCTGAAGGATGTGATGGACGCTCAGCCACGTGACGAGCTTCGGGTGACGTTACGGACCCTGCACCTCCTCGCCAACCGCTACAGCTTTGAAACGGCTCTGGAAGCTGTTGAGGAGGGGATCCGTATCAACCGGGCAACGTTCTGCGATACCGCCGTACTGGCAGCGCGGATCACCGAATACGGCTTGGAAACCGCCGCGGAACACGGACCGGATCTGAACGTGTACGATGCATTCCTGACCGGTGCGGCGGTGACGGGATGATCGCCACCGCCCGTGACCGCGAACGAACGCGACAGGACATCGCCGGCTACAGCCGGAGCCTGATGCTTTCCACCGGCGTTGCCGAACTCTGTGCAACCGAGGCGACGCCCAAGCAGGAGGAGTTTCTCCATCGGGTCTTGAGCGAAGAGATGGCGCGGAGGGATCGTAACCGAAAGACGCGGCTTCTCTCACGAGCGGGATTTCCGGTGCTCAAGAGTTTTACCGACTACGACTTTTCCGGAATCCGCCTTCCACCGGCGTTGAGCCGGGAGGAACTGCTCAGTTGCCGGTTCATTGCCGAAAAGAAAAACCTGGTTCTCTACGGCGGGGTGGGTACCGGCAAGACCCACATGAGTCTTGCCCTCGGCATCATGGCCTGCGAGATGAGCCTCAAGGTTCGCTTCTACACGGTGACCGAACTGGTGCTCAAACTCTCCGACGCCTACCGCACCGGAACGATGGAACGGCTGGTTCGTGATCTGAAGCAGCTGGATCTGCTGATCCTCGACGAATGGGGATACGTACCGATTGACCGGGAAGGCTCCCAGCTTTTGTTTCGCATTATCGCCGACAGTTACGAAAGCAAAAGCCTGATCCTCACCACCAACCTGGAGTTCTCCAAATGGGGCGGCGTGTTCACGGACGAACAGATGGCCGCCGCCATGATCGACCGCCTGGTACATCACGGGCACCTGTTGATGTTCGAATCGAAAAGCTACCGAATGACCCACGCGTTGATGCGCCACACCACAACGGGGACTATGCCGGAAAAGGAAACCCAATGACAATTACCCGCAAACAGATTGTGTTCCCCGCCAGGAGAAGTTTCCGGATCTAAGCCAAACTTGCCGATATTCTTTTCCGTAGGCTGACAGAAAGTTTTTCTCCCTCGTCTGACCTGAAAGAAAAAAGAGGGCACCCCCTGTTCGCAGCAGGTTAACGGGGGATAAGAAACTGTGGTAATAGCACAGTCAAATATAGTGTAGCTTCATTTGTACAATCCTTGCAACTCCTCTCTCAAAACAAACCGTGCAGTTTATGCGGAGAAGTGCATCCGCTTGTGATTCACAGTTATCCCGCTCGCAGTTACCGTGACCCCGAAAGTCTGGAAGATGTGTGGATCAAAATCCCTGTCCGCTACTGTGCCCGGGCAAAAGTTCTCGGCCGGCAGTACACCAAGCGTATTCTTCCCGACTTTCTCATTCCCGCCTCCCGGATGCGGCTCGACAAAGTGATAGAGGCGGGCCGGAGAAAAGAGGGCGGGAGCACGCTGGAGGAGTGTTGCCGGATACTAGGCTGCAGCACGCTCAGGACCGCACGGATGCATCTGGAGAGGCTCGAAGAGGCGGCAAAAACGGTCTCCCTCACTTTGGCCGAGAGTCAGGCCGCAGCGGTGCACCTTCATGAAAACAACTACTGTCTTCGTCCCCTCGCTCCTCTCGAGCGGCTGTTTGAACTGTTCAGCCGACAGGAGAAAGTTCAACTGAGAGCCGGTGGCGAGAGGTGTTGGTCAGTAACCCTGCGGTCACTTCTGCAGGCGGTGCTGAGGAAAAACATAAGAAAATTTCCAACGAGTTATGTCTGCCGGCCTCCTCCCGGGTCGTGATACACCTTCTGAAAAGCCTTCAGGAGGAGAGAATGAGAGAGATTAATTTGAGAGACATTGATGAGAGACACTTCGAGGCCTATCAGCGTAAAGTGGCGCTGGTCGAGACGTTGCTCGATGAGAGTATTGACGAGGCAGACAGGCTGCAGGAGCGCCGAAGATACGTCGCGGAGCACGGGGTAAGCGAGCGGACAATTCGCAATTACCTGCGCCGCTACCGGGACAAAGGGGCAGAGGGGCTTTTGTTCCACAAGCCGAAAGGGCCTTCTTCGCCTCGTATTCATGACCGGCGGATGCGGGAGAAGATCCTCGATCTGATTGAACAGCGGCCGAGCAGGACTGTTCCGCAGCTTCGCAGGCTCCTGAGTGCCGACAAGGAGCTTGCCGAAGCAGTCGGGCAGGTCTCCGACAGAAGCATCTATCGCTTCCTTGCTGAGGCTGGCCTGACCCAAAAGGCCCGCAGGGAGAAGAGCTTCGGCGCCGGTAAAAAGAGCTACCACAAGTTCGAGGCCTCCTGCTCGATGGAACTGGTGCAGGGAGACGCAAGAGACGTCATTTGGCTGCCGAAGGCCCCCGGTGATGATCAGGTGCGCAAGACCTATCTCTTTGCCTGGGTCGATGATTATTCAAGAAGGATTCTCCATGCCGAGTACTTTTGGGACGAGAAATTGCCGCGGATGGAGAAGACTTTTAAAACCATGGTGCTGCGCTGGGGAATCCCGAAAAAATGTTACTTGGACAACGGACACGTATACATTTCCACCCATTTTGCCTTTATCCTCGCACAGCTGGGAATCAAAAAGATCCATCATGGTCCCTACAAGAGTTGGGCAAAAGGGAAAGTAGAGGCGGTGATGAAGACGATCAAACGGGACTTTCAGGCCGAGGCGCAGCGGGCGGGGTTCAAGACTCTGGAGGAGCTCAACAGTGCCCTGTGGGCGTGGCTGGATGTGGAGTACAACCGCCGAAACCACTCGAGCACTGGAGAACCCCCGGCCCTACGATTTGAAAAAGGCCTTCCTCAAGAGCACCGTCGGGTGCAGGACCTCGAGTGGTTTGAGAACCTCTTCCTGCTGTACGTGTATCGAAAAGTCGCCAAGTGGGGCACCATTAAATTCGAAGGCAATCAGTACCACACCGAGGCGGCTGCCGGAAGTGACATAGAGGTGCGCTACAACCCCTTCGATCTGCGGAAGGTGTGGCGGTTTGAGAATGGGAGGAAGGTCGAGACCCTCGGGTTAAAGAAATTGGTCAATCCCGCTGTGGAGAAGCTGCCTGTAGAGCGACAGGCGGCAGAGAGAAAGGTCAGCGCAGAGGCGGCCGGCTACTTCACCTCCCTGCGAGAGAGACAGGCCGAGCTCGACAGGCAGAATGCAGCGGTCAACTATCACAAACTGAAGGCGGAGGGACAGCAATGAGAGAGGTAATACTTACTCACTACGGCTTCTCCCGGCTGCCTTTCGGCAAAGACATAGTCGAGGAGAAGATTTTTCATACCGAAGAGCTTACCCGCACCGCCGCAATGCTCGAGCTCGGTATTGAGAGTGAAGATGTGATGCTCTTGAGCGGACCAATTGGCTGCGGTAAATCCTTGATAATTCGCCATGGCCTGGCTGGCCTCGACACCAATCGCTACCAGCCGATCTACCTGCGCGGCAATATTTCCGGCGAGGGGGAGCTGGTGAAAGCGCTGCTGCGGGGGATGAAAATCGAACCTCCTCACTCGCTCGGCAAGGCAAAACCGGCCTTCTTTTCTGCGGTAGAGGAGAGCTCGCGCAAGCCGGTGGTCGTCCTCGACGACGCACAAGACATAGCCGAAGAGGCGCTGATCTCAATCAAAGCACTGACGAACTTCGACTCCGACTCTCAAAACCGCATTACCTTCATTCTCACCGGCCAGCCGGAACTGCGTACTCTTCTCGGCTATTCGCATTTCGACTCGCTTCGAGCCCGCATTCGCCTCTCCCACCACCTCTCTCCAATGGGTCTTGAGGAGACCGCCTCCTACATCGATCACGGCCTTGAGGTTGCCAATCGAAAAGAGAAGCTCTTTTCAGATTCGGCCAAGATGGAGATCTTCAAACGTTCAAACGGAATTGCCAGGCAGGTTAACAGAATATGTTATAATGCCATCGTAGCCGGTGCTATAGAGAAAAAGAATCTCATCGACTCGACCGATCTACACTCTGATGAGTTGTGAGGTCTTCTCTCTTTTTGGTTTGTCGACATCTGGTATTTCCGCAGGTAAACCTGCGGAAATACTCTCCCATTACAAGGGGAAACGTATTCTGTCAAGTTGAGGAAATTACCTCAGACAGGGCGGGGAAACTTCTCCTGGCGGGGAACACGATGTAGCCGACCATCATGCCAAGAAAGATTGATCCCATTCTAAGCCACTTGTTGCGGCTGCGGTTGAATATGACGATTGAGACCAGTACGACCGCGGCCAGCATCAGATTGTTCCAGCTGGCGAAAGCTTCAGGTT
>JAQIBO010000305.1 GCA_027859055.1 Spirochaeta sp. | reverse complement strand
ACGCCGTACCGGTGCGCGTCACGTCAATACGTCGGCGAGTGGCAGATCCCCCATAAAGCTCATCGCCTGCACGCAGTGCTCAAACAGGCGCATACACTGCCGGGCGTCGTCCCGCGCGCGGTGAGCGGTGTTCCCGGGAATGCCAAGCATCTCCACCAGGTTTTGCAGGGAGTAGCTTTTCTTTCCGGGGAACGCCTTTTGTCCCAGCGTCTGGGTGTCGATGATCAGGTTTTCCACCGTCGGCAGCCCCGCCCGTTGCAGCTCCGCCCGCAAAAAACTGGTGTCAAACTCCGCGTTGTGTGCGATGAGAATCGCGTCACCGACAAACTCCATGAAGCGCGGCAGGACGGCGTCAACCGGCGACTTTCCCGCTACCATTTCGTCGGTGATCCCGCTCACCCGGGCAGCGTCGGCGTTGATCGGCATTCCCGGATTGGCCAGTTCTTCAAACTCGGCGACCTCCGTGCCCACGGTGAAGCGAACCGCGCCAAACTCGACGACGCGATCAACCGCCGGATGGAGGCCGGTCGTCTCAAAGTCGAAGGCAACAAAGGTGAACTCCGTCACGCCCAAGGTGGTATCGATGATCACCCTTCAGCCTCCGCAATAATTGCCTTAATATCACGTTCGATGGCCGCGATCTGCTCCGCCACTTCTGAACGCGCGGCAGCCAAATCCATGTCGGGTTTGCTGTGGCAGCTGGCGTAAAACTTGATTTTCGGTTCCGTACCGGAGGGACGAACGCTGACCTTGGCGCCGTTGGCGAGGAAGTACTGGAGTACGTTGGAGGACGGCAGCCCCGGGCCCGCCTCACGACGTCCATCACCAGGATGAGTAATCGTATCGTTTTTGATATCGAACACGCGATCCACCTTCACGCCGCCAAATTCTGCCCGCGGGTCTTCACGAAGTTGCTTCATGACTCCAGCCATGATCTCTTTTCCCGTCTGCCCTTCAAAGTACTTTGAAATCGTCTTTTCTTCCCAGTACCCGAACTGCTGCCAGAGCTGTTCCAGGCGATCGAGGACGCTGAGACCGGAGTTGCGCCAATGCAGCGCCATTTCTATGGTGAGCATCGTGGCGGTGATACTGTCCTTGTCACGCACCTCGGTGCCGATCAGGTAGCCGTAGCTTTCCTCGTCACCCATGATAAAGACCGGTCCGTCCGGGTTTTCTTCGAGGTCACGCATGATTGAGGCGATATGTTTAAAACCGGTCAGCGTTTGGTACACGGTGGCACCGTAGTGCTCGGCGACGGCGTTCTGCATCTCCGTGGTGACGATGGTGGTGACAAATGCCGGTCGAGCGGGAAGCGTTCCCAACGCTTTGCGCTGTCCGAGGATATAATCCGCAAGCAGGACACCGAGCTGATTGCCCGTCACCAGCTGCATCTCGTCACCGACGGGTACCGCGATGCCCACACGGTCGGCGTCGGGGTCGGTCCCGATCACGATGTCGGCGTGCTCCTTCTTGCCGAGTTCCACTGCCATCTCCATCGCGCTGGCCTCCTCGGGGTTAGGAAACTTGACGGTGGGAAACTCGCCATCCGGCTCGCGTTGTTCCGGAACGGTGATCACGTTGACACCCAACTGGTTGAGCACCGGCTCAACCATGATTGCACCGGTTCCATGAAGCGGTGTGTAGACCGCCGTCACCTCGCCGCCTTTTTCCTTGAGCAGTTCCGGTTGAACCGATTGCCGTTTAACCATCGCGATAAACTGTTCGTCGATTTCCTTGTCGATATACTCAAGAAGCCCCTGTTCCAACGCCGCTGCCTTGTCCATTATCTCGATATCCTCGGGCTTCACCGCCATGACCGTGTCGATAATGGCGCTGTCGTGGGGTTCGATGATTTGGGCCCCATCCCCCCAGTACACCTTGTAGCCGTTGTACTGCGGCGGGTTGTGGCTGGCGGTTACCATGATGCCCACTGAAGCGTCAAGTTGACGAACCGCAAAGGAAAGCTCCGGCGTGGGACGCAGGTCACTGAAGAGATAGGTCTTGATTCCGTGGGCGGCAAAGACAAGTGCCGCTGAGAGAGCAAACTCCCGGGAGTAGCGGCGATTGTCATGCGATATGACCGCCGCCCGGGTACCATCGGGGCGCGTATCACCTTCCGCACCGACGTACTGGGCAAGTCCGGTGGTTGCGCGGGCGATGACGAAGGGATTCATCCGGTTGAAACCGCCCCCGATCACACCGCGAAGGCCGCCGGTGCCAAACTCAAGGTCGGTGTAGAAGCGGTCTTCCAGCTCGTCCCAGTTCTGTGCGCCGAGCAGTTCCCGCACTTCGTCGGAAAAACTCTTGTCACGTTCTGCGGTTATGTAGCGGGTTGCTGCTTCTGTAATCTCTTGATGGTTCATATGTCTTCTCCTTCTGTCGCTTCACTTTGTCGTTTCAGTTGCCGCCGCCTTGTTCGATGGCGACGGCGCGAGTTCCGGCAGCGGAATCGCCGCGGCCAGAGCCTCCCGGACGTCCTGCACACTGTAACATATCTGATCAGCCCCCGCCGCTGCGAGCGCCGCAGCGTCGCGAAACCCCCAGCTGACGCCTACTGCGGTGCATCCTGCGGCGCGGGCCGTTTCCATATCAACGTCGGAGTCACCGATATACCAGCATTCCGCCGGTTCGAGTTCGTTGTCCCCAAGCAGCAGGTGCACCCCCGCAGGATCCGGTTTCTGCGGAATATCGTCGCGCTGGCCAAGAATTGCGGTGAACGGCTCGGTCACGGTTCCAAGCGCCTCCCGGGAGAGCAACGTGTTTACCACGGTTGCCGCGATAGGATCAGGCTTGTTTGTGTTCACAAAAAGCGGGAACTCGCTCTGGGTCAATGCACTGATCAGTTCCGGAATGCCGGGATAGGCAACCGTTTCGATGACCGGGTGTGCGAAGTGGATCTGACGGAACTCCGCCGCCACCGCCTCGACGATCGAGGGATCCGCGGCGTCGTCAGGAGGGAGGGACTTGATCACCATCTCTCGCAGTCCCCACCCCACCCGCATGCGGTACGCCTCCACAGACGCGGTCTCGTACCCGCGTGCCGCGAGAACGCGGTTCATAGCGCCGGCAAGGTCTGCGAGGGTATCGAGGAGTGTGCCGTCAAGGTCGAAGATCACCGACGTGCAGCGCGGTGGTACACCACCGGTCCGTTGCCACGGTGTGACAGACCGGCCCGAAGTTTTGGAGGAGAGCTTGTTCTTTTGCACAGGATAACGGTACCGTCTCGGTACGGGAACGTCAATTGCAACGGGGAGCAGCAGGATTTCACCAGTATTTCGGGGATCTCTTTAACGAGCGGTGGCCCGCGCTCTCGGCGGCGCTCACCGCCCCTGCGCGGTACACCGCGATCACCGGGGAGAGTGTTGAACCGTATTACCTGGACCCCGCCTCAGTGGCCGTTGCGGAACTGCTTCCGCTGACCGACGCGACGGAGGTCGTCGACCTGTGCGCGGCCCCTGGCGGCAAAGCGTTGGTCCTCGCCCGACGAATCCGAAACGATGACGCAGCGGAGGCACAACCGCGACTGGTCCTCAACGAGCGCTCCGCACGTCGCCGCCACCGGTTGATTCGTGTTGTTGCCGACCACATCCCGGGGGAACAGCGCTCGTTCGTGACGATACACGGCCACGATGCCGCTCGGTGGGGCATTCATCGCCCGCTTAGCGCCGGCGCAATCCTTGCGGACGTGCCGTGTTCCTCGGAGGCGCATCTGTTGACCGATCCGTCAAAACTGGACGCGTGGAGCCCCACCCGCATTCGACGCAACGCCGCGGTGCAGCACGGAATACTTGCCGCGGCGATCGATGCGCTGCGGCCCGGCGGACACGTTTTGTACGCGACATGTGCGCTGAGCCCCGAGGAGAACGACGAGGTCATCGACTGGGCGCTCACCCGCCGGTCAGGATTGGTGGAGGTGATCCCCGCAGCGGGCCGACCGATCATGGCGGTCGATTTCGCACACCCGCCGTTCGCGTTCCCTGAGAGCGCCGCGATACTCGCCGCGGCGGAGCCGACCCGACACGGCATTGGCATTCTTCCCGATCGCGCAACCGGGAGCGGCCCGTTATACGCCGCGCTGCTGCGCCGAGCCGGGTAGTATATACAATGTTGTTGCAAGAACCGGTGAAAATCCTTCAGCAGCGAAGACATCACGTGGTCAAGCAAATGAAGGACCCGTAAATGTTGGTATTGAAGAGAATAATGATCAATCCTGCAACACGATTGTGGATACTACCCATGTAGTGACACTTCCCACCGGCTCCGCTACACTCGCCCACCGATGAACGACCTTCTTGAGCGACTCAACGAACAGCAGCGGGAAGCGGTGATGACGATCAACGGTCCGTTGCTGATCATCGCCGGTGCGGGCAGCGGTAAGACCGGCGTCATTACCACCCGCATCGCGTATATGATCGATCAGGGAATCGACCCTGCCTCGATTCTGGCGATGACCTTTACAAACAAAGCCGCCGGTGAGATGCAGGAGCGCGTGAAAGAACTCCTGATGGCGGTTGAGGCCGATCCGGTCTCCGCCAGGGCGGCGGCAAAAGCGCTGACGATCAGTACCTTTCACGCGTTTGGACTGGCGATGCTGCGACGCTACGGCCGCCTGCTGGGATACCGCCCCAACTTCACCGTGTACGATACCGGGGACCAGATCGCGCTGCTCAAGGAGGCGGCCCGGGAACTGCGCATCGCCCCGGAAGATCTGGAGATCATGACGGTCCTGCAGATGTTTTCCGGCGTCAAAACGGAACGCGTCACCTGGAGCGACGATCGCTGGTACGAAATGGCGGGGGACATCGGTGGCAGCCGGGGGGTATCCACCTTTCAGGATCTGTACCAGAGTTACCAGGAACATCTGACCACCTTTAACGCGGTCGACTTTGACGACCTGATCGTCAAACCGCTTCAACTGCTCCGGGATCACCCAAAGGTGCGCGGTCATTACGCCGACCACTTTCGCTACATCATGGTAGATGAGTTTCAGGATACCAGCACGATCCAGTACCGCGCTCTGTACCAGCTCGCCCACGAATGGGGCAACGTATGCGTCGTCGGTGATGACGACCAGTCGATCTACAGCTGGCGTGGCGCCGACTACAGTAACCTGGAGAGCTTTGAACGCGATTTCCCCTCTTTCCGGGAGATCAAACTGGAGCGAAACTACCGCTCCACCGGTCAGATTCTGCAGGCCGCCAACGCGGTGATCGCGAACAACACAAACCGAAAACTGAAGGAACTGTGGACCCACATCGAAGCGGGCAACCTGATTGAGCTCTCGTTTCCCAACTCCGACGAGGACGAAGCGGCGTTTATCACGGAGAAGATCAAGCTGCTCGCCTATCAGGAGAGCATGAGTTATGACTCCTTTGGAATTCTGATTCGGACCAACGGGCAGGCGCGGCTGATAGAAGAGGCGTTGCTGGAGGCGGATATACCGTACCGCATGTCCGGGGGACAGAGCTTCTTCCAGCGCAAGGAGATCAAAGACGTAGCCGGGTATATGCGCGTAGTCCTGAACCCCGACGACGACGTCAACCTGTTGCGCACGATCAACACGCCGCGCCGTGGCATCGGACGGCGAACGGTTGAGCAGCTCCACACCGTGGCGCAGGAACGAAAAATCTCCCTCTACTCGGCAATCAGTCTGGTGGTCCACAACGAAATACCCGCGGCTGAGCACGGCATCGGCAAAGCAGCGCTGGGCAGTCTTTCCGAGTATCTGGAGCTGATCGAAAGCTATCAGACCCGTTACGAGGAAAGTCACCATCTGGCAGCCACGACGGAACGACTGGTTGGAGAGCTCGACTACTGGGGCTACCTGGTCCAGGAGTTTCAGAAAAGTGAACGCGCCGCGAAGGCCAAGTGGAAAAACATCGGCTTCTTCATCCGCTCGATCGACCGGTACGAGACCAACCCGGATATCCTGGACCCGTCCCTGCAGGGCTATTTGAACCGAATCAGCCTGCAAATCCGCGACGAGCTGGACGATGAGGAAAACCTGGGGAAGGTGCATCTCATGACGATTCACTCCGCCAAGGGCCTGGAGTACGACATCGTGTTTCTTGCCGGGGTTGAACAGGGGATTTTACCGCACCAGCGCAGTGTGGATGAGAACGACGGGAATGTGGAAGAGGAGCGCCGGCTCTTTTACGTGGCGATCACCCGCGCCCGACAACGGCTGTTTATGACCAGTTGCAGACAGCGCCAGATCCAGAACGAGGTGGTGGAGTGCGTGCCCTCCCCCTTTATCGAGGAGATACCGGCGGAGTTGCTGGTGAACGGCGGAACCGATCCCACCGCGGGGATCGAGATCCCGTCAGATCCCTTTGCGGCGTTAAAGGCGCGGTTCGAGTAGGCGGGCGCCGTCGCGCACCTCACGCGGCTCACGCCTCGCGCGCCGTCCGGGCGCCATCACCGCCTCGCGCGCCATTACGCACCGTCGTCAAACGGTGACCCGTCAAGGCGCTCAACCGAAGAGATTCGCTCCCGCGAGGCGGTGATGGAAAACCACTGTGAGCGCGGCTCGCCGCCTCCACGCCGACGGCGACGCCAGCGGCGTAGCGTCGACTCGCGGCTGCCGCGCCCGACGCCGGTGGTTATCTCCACGAACACCTCGTACAACCTTGGAATACGTTGGAGCGCTAACGACCCGTCTTCCCGTCGGACGGGCCACTCCTTCCACGCCCGGTCCATTCGCATCGTCCATTCCGAGGTCTCCAGCCGGATGATTTCCACGATCGCGTCAACCCGGCGGTGGCGCCGAATAACCCCGCGCTTGAGGGTCATCCGCTTTTGAAGATCCACCGATCGCCAGCTTTCGCTTTCCCGGTAGTGCGTCTCCGAAGGATAGCGCAAGAGCGCCACCTTACGCACAACCTTGGTCCCGTCGCCCTCGTGGACGAGTTGCACCCGGTCCTGGACGATTCCCGGCAACAGATGGATGAGGCCGCTGCGCAGCATCTCCTTGATACGGTCTTTCACGATGTACGCCCCGACAAGGGCGATCGCCCAGGGCAGGCTGCCACCGGCCCAGCGCGCTTCAGCGAAAATCGTGGCGGTCACCGCGACGGTCATCGCGATACCCGCGGCGACCCCGGCGGTGATATGGAAGACGCGGTCGTTGCGGTTGCTTTCCCGGACGTCCAGGTACAGCACCGACTGCACCCACTTCTTGAGGGCGCTGTCGCGCATTACCGCATCCGCCCCCTGCTCGAGGGGATCGATTCCCTGCGGTTCTCCCCACCGGTAGAGCTCATCAAGCCACGCGCGCATCGGCTCTTCACCGGCGGTACCGGAGAGAATGTAATGAGCGAGACGACGGGCGGTGGTGGTCAGCAGGTACTGTCGCGCCCGGGTACGGACGTCGGCGCCCACTGCGGCGGTATCGGCGGTCTGGAGGAAGCGTGCCAACACGATCCGGGCCTGGGCCACGGCGTCGGAGCGCGTCTCCGGTGAACGGAGCTCGTCCTTTAACGCGCTGTGAAACAGGTTGCAGAACATCCGAATCTCGTACTCGGTGTGCGTTTCGTCGACCGTTACAGCGTCGGCGTCGGCGAGGCGTACGATCGGATTTTCCGGGTGTTTTGAGGCGAGGAGTTCCATACCTTCCCGACGCACCTGGTAGCGCGTGTGGGTGAGCATGCCTGCAAGGAAGCGATCGCGGGGCAGCGAACGCTCGTCGATCTGGAGCTGGGAGGGGAGCAAAAAGCGCAGGTTGAGACGCTGCGCAGCGCCGGCTCGCAGGGGAAACCGAGCCTTGACCTCAAGCATTTGAGGACCGTGAAGTCTGAGGTCTGCAGTTGGGCCCGGTTCCCGGTTGAGCGCGCCGTTTGGGGTGGTGTCGGTGGCTACCCCATCGGCTCAGCGGCAACTTTGTTCATCGTGTCACCGGCGGCGATCGCGTCTACCACGTCGTGCCCGGCGGTGACCTTCCCGAATACGGTGTGTTTGCCGTCGAGGTGCGGTTGCGGTGCGTGGGTGATGAAGAACTGGCTTCCGTTGGTGTTGGGGCCGGCGTTGGCCATGGACATCATTTTGGCCTCGTGGCGGAGGGGGTTGCCCGAGAGTTCGTCTTCAAAGCGGTAGCCGGGGCCACCGCGGCCGGTACCGGTGGGATCGCCACCCTGCACGACGAAGTTGTCGATTACGCGATGAAACGCGACCCCGTCATAAAAGCCTTCGCCGACGAGAAAGACGAAGTTGTTGACGGTCGTCGGTGCGTGCTCGGGAAACAGTTCGAGCTCGATGGTGCCTTTGTTGGTTTCCATCGTCACTCTGTAATGACGGTCTGTTTCTATTTGCATTGCCGGTGGGGTGTCCCATTGTTTCTGTTCACTCATGGTGTAACGGTACCACCGGGAGCCACAGAGGGCAAGGCATCGGGGTTTTCGCGGGGCCGGTTTCAGGAGCGAGGCAGCGGCGCGTCGGGCCGGTTCGCAAACGGAGCGAGAAAGAGAACGGCGACGGCAACCGCCGCCGCCAGGATTGAAACGGCACCGTAACCGCCGAACGTGTCCAGGGCCAGACTGAACAGATACGGTCCGACCGCGGAACCCGCAACAGCCCAGCCCGCGGCGAAACCGGAGATTCGTCCGAGGTTTTTTGTTCCGTAGAAGCGGGGCCAGGGCACGTTTACGACGATACCGAACATTCCGCCGTTGATTCCGTTACCGATAATGAGGAGCAGAACCGTCGCGGGGGTGGAAAGGTACAGGACCGCGGCGGAGCTCACAAGCACTCCGACAGCTTGAATCATGACAAGGTATTTGAGGCGAATGTGGTCGCTGACCCATCCGGCCCCGAGATTCAGGATGAGGGCGATGATCGATGCGGGCAAAAAGATCGCCACCGCCTGGGCGCGAGACATGCCGGCCTCGCCGAACACGGAGACGATGTTGAAGGTGAGACCAGTGAAATACAACGCCGAGAGGGTTACCATCGCGACAAACACCCAGAAGGTGAGCGTCCGCTGCGCCTCCCGGAGGGTGAAGTCCGCGCTGGGGTGCGTTTCCGGGGCTTTGCGGTTGCGGGAGGGGGTGACCCCGTTGTCCGGCAGAAGGCCGCACTCCCGGGGGTTGTCCCGGGCCATGAGGAGAAAGACCAATGCAAAGGGGATGCCCACCGCGAGGCCGAGAACGCGCCACGCCCCCTGCCAGTCGTAGCGGTTGATCATCGCGTTGAAGATCACCGGTGAGGATGAAAACCCTACTGTTGTGGCGACGCCGACCAGGGCGTTGGCAAGGCCGCGACGCGCCTCAAACCACTTGAGAACCATATTGCGCGA
>JAQIBO010000293.1 GCA_027859055.1 Spirochaeta sp. | reverse complement strand
ACAGGCGGAAAACCTCGGAAAGCCGGAAAAAGTACTTCAGGGAATCGTCCAGGGAAAGTTGAAGAAACACCTGTCGGAGATCTGCTTCACCGAGCAGGGATTCGTGAAGGACGAAAAGAAGAGTGTATCCGCCGTGATGAAAGAAGTCGGGAAATCGGTCGGTGGAACGATCACCGTCACCGGCTATCTTGTGTACGCGGTTGGTGAAGAGATCTGAAGAAATCAGATCGAGGAGTGAGCTATGGATGCAATATTGAAAGACGCGGAAGAACGCATGGGGAAAAGCCTGGCGTCCCTCGAAGAGGAGCTCGCCGGTCTTCGGACCGGGCGCGCTTCGGCGGCGATGTTCGACAAGATCCGGGTTGAATACTTCGGAAACCCCTCTCCCCTGAATCAAGTTGCCAGTATCAGCGTTCCCGAGTCCCGCCTGGTGGTTATCCAGCCGTGGGACAAGGGACTCCTTGGTGAAATTGAAAAAGCGATCCAGTCTTCGGAGCTCTCGCTGAATCCCAACAAGGACGGCAAGGTGAGTCGGATAAACATCCCGCCCCTGACCGAAGAGCGCCGCAAGGAGATAGTGAAACTTGCGAAAAATATCGCCGAGCAGGGTCGGATTGCGGTGCGCAACATCCGCCGCGATGCCAACGAAGAGCTGAAAAAGTCGGAGAAAAACGGCGATATCAGCGAAGACGACCTGAAGCGGAGTGAGGAGCGTGTCCAGAAGCTCACCGACCAGTTCATTGAAAAGATCAATGAAACCGTCACCGCCAAGGAGAGCGAGATACTGGAGATCTGATGGAAGTTCCTTCCGTCTCCGCGCCGGCACATATCGGAATTATCATGGACGGGAACGGTCGTTGGGCGACCAAGCGGAACTTGCGTCGCACCCGGGGCCACCGCGAGGGCATCGAAGCGGCCAAACGGGTCGTGCTCGAAGCAATTCGACAAGAGGTGTCTGTGCTGTCCCTGTACGCCTTCTCCACAGAGAACTGGCGCCGCGCCGAGGAAGAGGTGTCCTTCATCATGGCCCTGGTGGCACGTAATCTTCGTGACCAGTACGATTTTTACCGTGACAACCGCGTTCGCGTCCGTCACAGCGGCGACCTGGAACGGCTTCCGCCGGCGGTCCGCAAAGAGATCACGGCGGTAACCACGGAAACCGCCGATCTCGAGGCGATTACGGTGAATATCGCGGTAAACTACGGCGGAAGAGATGAGATTGTCCGGGCGGTTAACCGCTGGATCGATTCCGGGGATCGCTCGGGAGATGAAGAAGCCGCTTGTACCGAAGACGCAATTCGGGAACACCTGGATCAACCGGAGTTTCCGTATCCCGATCTGATAATCCGTACCGGTGGAGAAAAACGAATCAGTAATTTCATGCTTTGGGAGTGCGCGTATGCGGAGCTCTATTTCAGCGACACCCTGTGGCCGGATTGGAGCGACGTCGATCTTCGTAACGCGATCGAGGATTTCCGCGCCCGCAAGCGAAACTACGGAGGGATGCGGTGACTCGTAACACCGTCCTGCGCCTGCTCGTCTTTTTTCTGGGGATCCCGTTGCTCGGACTTGCAGCTGTGGCGTTTCCCGAACACAACCTCCCGTTTTTCGGCGTACTGGTAATCATCGCTTCGGCGGTGGCCGCCTTTGAGGCGGCGTTTTTTTTCCCGCCCCATACACGTGACTATCCCGGTAACCGGTATGTCATCCCCGCGTTGGGGGCCCTGGTTCCCGCAGTAGGGTTTGCGTCACTGTACCTCCCGGCGGAACCGGCGGTGCAGCACCTTTCTTCGGCAACCGTCCTGCTCATCACGTTGACGCTTGCGATTTCGGCTATCATGGCGGTCCAGGTTCTAAAGCGCCGAGAAGTGGAGATTTTCCAGATCATCACGGTGGTAAACACCCACGTCTTTCTCCTGATTTACCCCGGCCTGTTCACCTGGCATGCGGTTCAGATTATCTCCCTCCCCAATCCGTCAATGATGCTTATCGTCTTTGTTCTCGCCGTGTATATGAACGACAGTATGGCGTGGCTGGTTGGACGACTGCTCGGCCCGCTCACCCGGAAAGCGGACGCGCCACCTCCGGTTGCAATCAGCCCGAATAAATCTATGGCGGGCTTCATCGGCGGCTTTCTCGCCAGTCCGCTGGTCATTCTTATCGCGGGAGCCGCGGTACCGGGACTGTTTCCCGGTGGAATTTTCCCGCGGCTTGTCCTTGGCGCCCTGATCGGAATCAGCAGCATTCTCGGAGACCTGGTTGAATCTGCGTTCAAGCGGTCGGCGGTTGTCAAGGATTCAGGTCAGCTCATCCCCGGCCGCGGTGGTCTTCTCGATTCGATCGATTCACCGCTATTTGCGGCACCCTTTTTCTATTACAGCGTTGTGATTATATTCGCGCTGTAGGAGTCCCTGAATGATCAACGTACTAATCGGCCTTGCCGGGCTCGGACTCGTCATCTTTCTGCACGAACTGGGTCATCTGTTGGCCGCAAAATCGGTAGGTATCTCCGTCGAGGCGTTCAGCGTCGGTTGGGGCAAGAAGATATGGGCGACCCGCTATGGTGAAACGGAATACCGCGTCAGCCTGCTGCCGATCGGTGGGTATTGCAAGATGCAGGGCGAGCACGCTCTGTTGCGCGCGTGGCAGACGAAGAGTTCCCGCATCGACGTTGAACCCGGCGACTTCTACGCTGCCACGCCGATGCAACGGATTTTCGTGTTACTGGCCGGGCCCCTGGTAAACTTCTTTTTTGCAGTTCTCGTCCTGGCGGTGATCGCGATCGCCGGA
The DNA here is from genome assembly GCA_027859055.1 of Spirochaeta sp. Classification (GTDB taxonomy): domain Bacteria; phylum Spirochaetota; class Spirochaetia; order DSM-27196; family Alkalispirochaetaceae; genus Alkalispirochaeta. Next base: position 6,997 of record JAQIBO010000293.1, on the reverse strand, counting down.
TATTCGATCCAGACGTTTCCCAACCGCATCGTCCTCGCCGCCGATTACGGCGCGGAGAATACCGTTGCCGAGGCGGCGGGACTGGAAACCGGTGATCGCATTGTCGCTCTTGCCGGCGAAACGGTGGAGACGTTTCGGGATATTCAAACGGTCATCGGTCAATCGGCGCAGGAAGAGCTCTCTGTGACGATAGACCGGGACGGAGAGACGATGCAGGCGACGTTGCAACCGGCGCTGGACCCCAGTTCGGGAGCCGGCCGTATCGGTGTGTACCCGTGGATCGACCCGGTGATCGCGGAAGTCACCGAAGACTCCGCGGCCAGCCTGGCCGGCCTTCGCCCGGGCGACCAAATCGTGGCAGTGAACGGGGAACCCGTCGAGAACAGTATCGCCGTGGAGCGCGCGATTTCGAATGCCAGCGGAAATGCATTGTCTCTCACATTGGAGCGGAACGGTTCGCAACGGGAAATAACGGTTGTTCCCGACTACGATGAAAACGGGCAACCTCGCCTGGGTATCCGCTATGAGATGATCACGCGCCGAACGCCGTCGTACGGATTGTTTGGCGGCCTCGCGGAAGGGGTGCGCCAGGCGGTCGAAACGTTGCAACTGACTCTACGGGGTATCGGACTGCTTTTTCGTGGCGTCGATCTCAACCAGGCGCTTATGGGGCCGGTTCGAATCACCTACATGGTTGGCGAAGTTGCGACTCTCGGTTTGGAGGGTGGCATCGGACGCGCGTTTCTTTCGTTCTTCAATTTTCTCAGTCTGATCAGTATCACGTTGTTTTTTATGAATCTGTTACCGATTCCCGTCCTTGACGGCGGTCAGATAGTCCTTTCCGCGATCGAGTTGACAACTCGAAAACCGCTGCATCCACAATTTGTCTATCATTATCAAATGGTTGGCAACGTAATCATCCTGGCGTTAATGTTTTTTGCCCTGTTCAACGATATCCTGTTTTTTGCCCGGGGGTAATATCCGATGAAAATCCGCTTACCGATTTCCCTGACGTTGTTTTTTCTTTTGACGATCGCGCTTTCGGCACAACCGTTGGTTCACGTCCGGACCGCTCATGTCGGACCGATTACTGACCTTGTGTTTGGTACCGATCCCTCCACCGTCTACTCCGGCGGGAACGATGGGAAAGTTATTATCTGGGACTCCGATTCTGAACGACTGGTACAGAGTATCCACGCTGCAATCCTACCGGTCAGGAAAATCGTGCCGTATCCCGACGGTGAACGCGTCGCCGTATACGCTTCGGATGGTCGAAATCACCGCATCTCCCTGTGGAACTGGAAAACAGGCGAGCGTGAGTTTCTCCATATACCGACGGATGAAGTGCTGCACCTCGATGTGTCATCCCAGGGCTCATACCTCGTCTATTCCACCCCCAATTTCCGAAGCATTCGCGTGTTGGACGGAAACAGCGGACGGGAGTTACCGTTTCTGCGGCAGACTACGGGGATCGTGACGTGGTTCGTAATCGCGCGCAGTGAGGAGCGCATCATGACCTACGCTCCCTCGTCGGGTGACATCGTATATCGAACGGTGGTGACCGGGCGCGAGGCGGGGCGCTTCAGTGGTCCGACCGGGCTCAGTAACCTGCACCTCCTCAACGTCACGCGGTACGCGGTGGCTGAATCGGACGACGGCCGTCTTATCGTTCTTGACCTCCTCTCCGGAGAGACCGCTTCAGATGTTGTGGCCGGTGAGATTCGAGAGATTCACGTCGACCGCGCCGATGGTGATGTCGTTGTGGTGTCCCGCGACTATGGCGGTGCACGATCGGTTCGCCGTTTTCGTTTTTCCGATCCGACCACCACCGACGGGGGCTCCGCCGGTGAGCTTCAACGGCGCTACACAACGCGCCGTACAATCCCCGAAGAGGCACATCCGTTCCTGTTTGCCGCGCGGGACATGTTTGCCGGCGCTGCCGACGGGTCTCTCCTGAGATGGCTCCCGTTTGAACTGCGCCCACAAACGATGGCGGCCAACCGGGTTGAACCGGTTGCTGATCTTGCCGTGGCCGATAGTACGCTGCACGTCCTTGCTGCGGACCAGATCATCTCAATCACCAGTGATTTCTTTGATTCCGAGCAGGATCCGGGCGAAACCGAGTACGCCCGGTACCGCACCACCGGTCTCGAGGCAACTTCTTCCGGTCGATTTCTTCCGGACGACCGCGGAGTAGACCTTCTCTGGACGCCGGGAGCGGACCGGGACAATGCAATCCGACGGTTCGACTTTCGTCGCAGCATCGTCTCCCCGTCTGAAGTGGTCCCCCCGGAATCTCTACAGACGATCGACGTGTACGATCAGCGCGTCCTCTTTTTGGACCGTTCGGGTCGAATAGAACTTCACGATACGCGAACCGGAGCGGAGCTGTTTTCATACCGTGGCCGAGGTTTACAGACTGGAATTCTTACCGTCCGCGGCATGTTCGTTGGAAAAGCCGAAGACGGAATCTTTGACTCTTCAGTTCTGCGAGTGGATACCGACACCGGCGAAACGGTCGCACTTGATACTACCACCGATCTGGTCTTCCGGCTTACCTACGACGCCCGACGCGGCCGCCTCTTTTCGATCGGAATAAAACGCCCGCCCGAGGGTGGTATTTCTACAGTTATTGAGATCTTTGAGGGCGCGGCGTTCCAACGGAGTCGGGTAATTCTGGAGATCCCCGGGGAATACCTGGATGCGACCGTGATCGTTGACCCCGTTACGGGTACGGCGTACACCACCCTCGACGACCGCGGCGGTATCCTGACGTGGGACGGGACGCGTGTGTCGGAATTGCGCCGGAACCCCGCGCATATTCCTGCCCGTATTTTTCAAGATGGCTCGTATCTGTACAGTGTGAACCGAGACGGGACCGTTTCAGTGATCGCCCGTTCTACCGGTGAGCAAGTACTTGACCTCTACATTATCGATAGCGTGGGATCCGGCGGGTGGCTTGCCGTCCGCCCGGACGGACGCTTCTTTGCATCTCGCGGCAGCCTGGCGACCACGCGTTATCTGAGTCTGTCCGGGGCAACAGAACAGAGTGCCACGGACGCTCTCGAACGCCTGCGCCTCCGCGTTCCCGAGGAAGCATCCAGCGACCGCCCGGTCCCGGGAGACCGGTTCGAATCCGGCCGGGATCCCGACCGGGACCAGCCGGGACGGGAATTTGATCCGTTTGACGACGCCCCTGCCCCGTCCTCGTAAGCGCCGTTCTCTTTACTTGTCGCGGGAAACTTTACTGATCGCGTCGGCTACGGCGTGACGAATCTCTTCTTTGTGTTCGTCGCCGAGGGACTGAGCATACAAACGGCCCAGCAAGTTGACGCGATACAACGGTTGTACGTGGTTCAGGGCGTACGCGGCCATATCCAGGACGCACTCTTCGGAGAGACACACGGAGCCCGTTAACTGCTCCAATTGAGTCCCCAACTCTTCTATTACCAACCGTTCCGCCTCATTGGTCATCTCTTCAAAGGAAAACATCTTTTCAAGGTTCATCCCTCAGCCCCCTGCGCAAAATCATCGGCAAGATTGTCAAACTTGGTATACCGCGGAACAAACGCGATCTTGATCGTCCCTACCGGACCGTTTCGCTGTTTTGCAACGATCAGCTCGGTCTCAATGACGCTCATACTTTCCGTGGACTCCTGATCCAGATTACGCTCGCGATGCAGAAACAGTACCACATCAGCATCCTGTTCGATACTGCCGGACTCCCTGATGTTGGATAGCATTGGTCGCTTTCCCTCCGTGTCCCGGCTGACCTGCGACAACGCCACCACCGGAACTTCCAGCTCCCGCGCCAGTGCTTTCAGCGACCGGGATACCTCTGCGATCTGTTCATGCCGTGCCAGTTCCGCATTTTCGTTGGTAATAAGGGTGATGTAGTCGACAAAGATGATCCGCACGCCATGTTGACTCACCATTCGACGCGCCTGCGCCCGCAGGTCCAGTAGCCGCATTCCCGGCGTATCGGAGATCCACAGCGGCGCCTCATAGATACGTCCCGCGGCGTTCGTTAAATTTGCAAAATCGGACGGCCGCAACATTCCGGTTCGGATCACCTGGCTACCGATACGCGCCTCCCCTGCCACCAGCCGTTGCATCAACGCCATATCACTCATTTCCAGGGTGAAAAACCCCACCGGAATTTTGTGGGCGATAGAGATGTTCGCCGCCATGGACAATGCAAAGGCGGTCTTTCCGACAGAGGGACGCGCGCCGATGACGATAAACTCACTATCCTGAAATCCACTGGTCATGTTGTCCAGGGCATGAAAACCGGTTGCCACTCCGGTGTAGTCTTCCTGGTTGTGGTAAAGTTTTTCGATCGCCGCCACGGTTCGTTTCACCACCTCTTTGGCAGCCTGAAATCCGCGGGTCTGGTTTGTTTCAGCCAGTTCAAAAATGCGGCGCTCCGCTTCTTCGATAACGTGTCGCGTCGGGATCGTGTCATCGAAGCAGCGCTCCGAGACCTCTGCGGCAAGGGAAATCAGACGACGGCGCAGGCTGGCCTGTTGAACAATCTGCGCGTAGTACTCCACGTTGGCACTGGTCGGCACCTCGGTGGTAAGAGAGGATATGTAGGCTGCACCACCGGCACGTTCAAGTTGCCCTTCGGCTTGCAGTTCGTTGGTGAGGGTGATCAGATCGATGCTTTCGCCGCGATCCCACAGCTTGAGAATCGCTTCAAAAACACGGCCGTTGGCCTGACGATAAAAATCCCCCGGGCGCACGTAGTCGACAACTCGTGTCAGCGCCGGAGGATCCAACAAAACGGCGCCGAGGGTGGCTACCTCGGCATCAATATTATGTGGTGGTACCCGTCCTTCCATGGACGGCGACTATGCGTCGGACTCGTCCGGCGTCTCTTCGTCGTCTGAGGCGCCCTCTTCGGTCACCTCTTCGGTCACCTCTTCGTTATCAGCGGCGGCTTCGTCGGCGGCTTCGTCGGCGGCTTCACTTTCTTCGGCATCTGCCGCTGCAGCGCGCATGGCGATCATCTCCGGATCGAGCTCGGCCTCATCTCCCGTCTCGGCGTCCGCCGTGCTCGCCTCGACCCCGGCCTGTTCCGCCTCTTTGGCCATTTCCTTTTCGATTTCCCGGGCGTTGCTCGCTTCCACCGAAACGGTCAGAACCGCCTCTTCGTCGCCGTACAGTCTGATCCGCACCTTGAAATTTCCAACGGTCTTGAGGCTCTTTTCCGAAATATCAATGCGTTTGCGTTCTATTTCGATACCGGAAGCTGCAAGCTGTTCCTGGATCGTTGCCGGAGTGACCGAGCCGAAGAGCTTGCCGTTGGTCCCGGCGGTCATGCTGATCTTCATCGGTTCCGACTCAATTCGTTCTTTCACGCCGGCAGCTTCTTTACGTTTATCTTCCTTGCGTTTGTCGATGTCCGCGCGCCGTTCCTCAAGCACCGCAATATTTCGCGCGTTGTGTTCCAGGACAAGGCCCTTCGGAAGAAGGAAGTTCCGGGCGTATCCCGGCGCGACGTCGCAGATGTCTCCCTCTTCACCGAGGTTTTCGACGTCATTGTTCAGTATTACTTTCATGCGATTCTCCCCTTTTATAGTCTATCCACAGTTCGCTCATTCCGAAAAGCGGTAAGCCGATGCTTACCACGATATTGAGCCCCGGCAGAAACAACAGAATCAGCGCTCCCGTGAGCACCCACCGCTCTCCCGCCGGTCCGACACCTCGCCGAACAAGCAGGTGCTGGGCGAGCCCGATTCCCTGGACGGCAAACAGAAAACTGCCGACCAGCAATACGTTCCAGCCGATTACCTCGGTCCACACCGGTACCGTACCGATCCAGCCGGTAACGACAACCGCCATACCCAGGATAACGCTCCAGATCAACTGGTCCGGAACGGTGGCCCGCCTCAAAACAGCGACCGGCGCGTTACCGCGGGATGCGAAGTTGCGCCCGATCCACCAGTTGGCGGCGATCGCAACGGTCACACCAAGACCAATCGAATTGAAAACGACCCGTTGAACCATCTCGATCCACTGTTGGGCGTTTTCGTTGATACCGAGCACCGACAGCATAGACGTCATCTGTTCCGCCAGTGCTCCGTTACCCGTTGCCGCCTCATGAAGCAGACGCAAACTGGGAAACGCCCCAAGGACCGCAATAGCCCCGGCAACAACGATACGAATCCACCACTCGTACCCTTTCGCGAGATTGAACAGCGTCAGCCCCGCAAGCAGCCCAATCGGCATGAGCGAATCCAAAAACAGGATTCGAATTGCCTCATTTCCCGCTGTTTCAAATCGCAGCGCCTGAAGCAGGTGTACAACAAGGATTACCAGCCCGGTGATAATCGTAGTTGCGACGCCCTGATCGGTGCCGCGGCGGGAAAACGCCACCTGGACCGGCACCGCAAACAAAAACGCGAACATCCCGGAATAGAACAACACGGCACTCGCTCCGGCATACCAGAGCAAGGGAGTGAGACTCCGGAGGTTCACTCCACGTAGTTCCATCAACGCCGCGCGCTCAACCCATCCGCAGCAGGCCGAGATACCGCGCGCGCTTTATCTCGCGGACGAGTTTCCGCTGGTTTTTGGCGGAGGTCCCGGTGATACGGCGCGGCAGGATCTTCCCGCTTTCGGTGAGAAACCGCCGAAGAATTTCCGGCTGTTTGTAATCGATTGTGAGATTCTGGGTCTTGATCTTGTCAACTTTCTTCCGAAAGTGGCTGCGACCGCGGGGACGAAACCCTCGTCCTCCGTCTCGGTCATCTCCACGACCGTCTCGCCCATCACGACCATCGCGGCCGTCACGACCGTCACGACCGTCGCTGTAATTCCTGTTCCTGCTATCGTCGGACACTTCCATCCTCCTGAATCATTTTTTGTTTACGTGCGCCGGCGAGACGCGTTCCGTATGACTGGTGCAAAATTCCAATCTATACTGGATTCCGTCGGGAAAATCATCACCGCCACAATAGTCTCCGCCTTTCTGCCCGCCGCCGCGATTTCC
>JAQIBO010000291.1 GCA_027859055.1 Spirochaeta sp. | reverse complement strand
AATACCTCTTGAGCGAGCTCACCGCGGCGTTTCCGGGGTACGCGTTTCTCGGGGAGGAGACCGGTTTCCACTCCGCGTCGCGTCCTCCCGCGGGGGATGATTCCCCGCCGATCTGGGTGGTTGATCCTAACGACGGTACGAGCGCTTTTCAGGCGGGGTACCGCGGGGCGTCGGTCTCGATCGCTCTGGTCCACTCGGGGATTCCGGTGATCGGGTTGGTCTACGCCTACAACGCCCCCACTGACGACGGCGACCTGGTCGCCTGGGCGGAGACACACCCGCTCGTCCGATTCTCTCCGGGGCGCGTCCGGAGCAATCTTCGCAACACCGAACAACAGGATCATGTACCCTGGAGCCGCCACGACCATGACGACAACTCGGTGATCCGTTGGCCGGAAGCGAGCGCTCCGAAGCCGGTTCCGCCTGAGATCCCTGTTCTTGTTTCCCACAAGGCGGAGGCGCGCCCGGTGGCGAACGCGGAACTTGCGGCGCCGCGGCGCTTCCGTGGCGTAGTGGGGATCGCCTATCGTCTCGCCCTGACCGCAGCGGGGGAGGGTGCTGTGGCCACAACGCTCACCGCGCCGTACGCGTGGGATATGGCCGGGGGACACGCGCTTCTTCGAGGAGCGGGAATGGAGCTCTATACCGCAGAGCTTTCGCCCGTGCGCTACGATGAGCAGGGGCGGTGTACCCGTTCAGCGGCGTATTTCGGTGGAGACGCCGAAGAGGTCAGGAACGTTGCCGGGAAAGACTGGAACGGGATCTTTGACGCCGATGCACCGGACCGCAGGCGTGACACGCAGAAGCCTGCCGCCGCAGGTGTGGCGATCTCTCCTGTACTGACACTCTCGCCGACCGTCCCCCGCCGCCCGGTACGGCGCATTCCTCCGCAGGTCCTCGACCGCGTCACCGGTACGTTCCTGGGGCAGTGCGCGGGGGACTCGCTGGGGTCATTGGTGGAGTTTCTCTCCGCCGATGAGATCGCCCGGCGGTACCCCGCAGACGGTGGCGCGGCAGGGACTGAATCGTCGTACGATCCTCTGACGGGTTACGGAGATGAGGATCCGATGCCGGGTCCGAGACACCTTGTCGACGGCGGTACGTTTGGGACGATCGCGGGACAGCCCACCGACGATACCGAGATGGCGCTTCTCCTCGCGCGGACGATCGTCGCAGGTCGCGGGTATGATCCCGAGGATGTCTTCGCGGCGTACCGGTGGTGGCTCGACTCCGGCCCCTTTGACGCCGGCGCGACGATCTCCGGCGCCCTGGCCGGGTCGCCCAATCCCGAGAGCCAGGCGAACGGCGCGCTGATGCGTGTGAGTCCGCTGGGGGTATTTGCCGCAGGACGGCGCGCCGCAGACACGCTCGTCTCGGGCGCGTTTGGTACCGACTCCGCGATGGAGGATCTCGCACGCGCCGATGCGCGACTTACCCACGTCCACGAGAACTGCGCCGCGGTGAACGTTCTGTTTGTGGATGCGATCGCCGCGGCGATCCACGGGGAGGGAGATGGGCGTATCCTGTACAGGCGTATCGCTGACCGCGCCGCCGGGGAGGACATCCCGCGGGAGGTGCGTGACTGGACCGTAGCCGCGGGGAAAGCGTTTCCTTCTGAGTATCACGTGCAACAGGGGTGGGTTCGTATCGCCTGGCAGAACGCGCTCCGGCAGATGCTGGTCGTCTCCGATCCGGTCACCGGGATCCGTGATACGGTGCGTCGCGGCGGCGATACCGACACCAACGCTGCGATCGCCGGAGCGCTGCTCGGCGCACTGTACGGGGTATCAGCGTTTCCTGCGCGGTGGCGGACGGCGATCTCCTGCGCCCGGTCGCTCCCGGGTCAGCCGGGAGTCACCCACCCGCGACCACCGATCCTGTGGCCGGTGGACTGGCAGGAGCTCGCCGCGGAGGTTTTTCTCGCCGGGGCCGATTGCGTTCTTCCGGCGAGACGACAATAATGGATTTATGAGCGAATACCCGAGTAATGCACTTCAGAATGCGGTGGAAGCCGCAGATGACGCGGTGTACATCACAGACCGAACCGGAACGATCGTCTATGTAAACGAGGCGGTCGGCCGGATCACCGGTTACTCTCGGGAGGCTCTCCTTGGTAGTACTCCCCAACTTTTCTCTTCCGGGTTGACCTCCCGGGAGTACTACGGCCGTATGTGGGGGGCTCTCCTTGCGGGCGACGTCTGGCGGGAGGCGATCACCAACCGGAACGCCCGGGGCGAGTTGTACGAGTGTACTCAATCGATAACGCCGCTCACGGACGGAGATGGATCGGTTACGGGGTTTATCGCGATCCAACGCGATATGACCGCCCAGAGTAGTGTGCAGTACGAGATGCGCCGCGCCCGGAGCGAGATCGAACGCGCCCTTGAGGAGAAGGAGATGCTCCTCCGGGAGCTCTCCCACCGGACCAAGAACGACCTCGAGCTGCTCCGTTCGATGCTCTCGTTGCAGAGTCATGAGGTGGAGAGCGAAGAAGCGCGTGAAGTACTCTTCGCAGCTACCGAACGTATCGCGGTGATGAGCCGGATATACCGTCTCTTTCACGAACGCGCTACCGGGAAAGGTCTCTCCCTGCGTCCCTTTCTTGACGGGCTTGCTACCCACTGGCGGGAGACGTTCTTTGGTAACTCTGTCCGGTTCTCCATGGATACCGCCGACGCGGTCGTACCGGAACGTATCCTCGTGGCGGTGGGACTGCTGACCAATGAACTGATCACGAACGCCGCAAAATATTCCCGCTCCGGCGCGGTCGGGGCCGATGAGGGGGTACCCGCCGAGAGCGAGAACGCCATTGAAGAGCGTACCGACGATGGTTCGTCGGTGCCCTCCGCGGTCCACGTGGAGGTGCAACTCCCGGCAAGCGGCACGATCCAACTTACGGTGACCGACAACGGGCCAGGGTTTCCCGCCGGGATACTGGACCGGAGTCATCGGAGGCTGGGCCTGCAGATGGTGGAGGCGCTGGCACAGCAGTACAACGGTTCTCTCTCGTTGCGGAATATCGACGGCGGCGCCGGCGACTCCTCCGGAGCGCAGGCCGTGGTGATCCTTCGGAAAGAGTGGTAACGGTACGGGTGGAATACAGCGTGCCGAGCCGGAATGGGCGACGCTTTACGGACGCGGCTCCCGGGAACCCTCGGGGTTCGATCTTGCTCTCTCTGCATTCCGATGGTACCGTAGCGCCATGAGTGAACAGAAACAGTGGGACAGCGCTCCCGAGATGCAGATCGATTCAGATCGCCGCTACAAGGTGACGATGGAGACCAGTAAGGGTACGATAGAGGTCGAACTCTACCCCGAGCATGCACCGATCACGGTCAACAATTTTGTATTCCTCGTCGGAGAGCGGTTTTACGACGGGGTGGCGTTTCACCGTGTCATCGACAATTTTATGGTTCAGGGGGGAGACCCCACCGGTACCGGTCGTGGCGGACCGGGGTACCGTTTTGAAGATGAGACGCGGGGCAACCCGCTCAAGCACGAGTCCAAGGTGATCTCGATGGCCAACGCCGGTCCCAACACCAACGGGAGCCAGTTCTTCATCACACACTCACCGCAGCCGCACCTCGACGGCAAGCACACCGTATTTGGAAAGGTGGTTGCCGGGACCGAGGTGGTGGACGCGATCGTCGGGGGGGACACGATCGAAAAGGTGACCGCCGCGCCGGTGTAATCGTACCCCTGCACAGACTCTCTCACAGGAAATGGTTATGTTGTTACCCGGGTGCCGCGGCACCGAACGATCGTCCGGGAGGGTCCAAAATGAAGTCGATACTATCGGGTTGTATTTTCCTCTTTGTCGCGGCGCTGTTGCAGGCGGCCCCGGGGGATTCTCTTGTGATTCCGCCGCTGGATCAGGGGCGTCTCTCTTCTGCAGGCGTCCGGGAGTACCGGTTGAGGGCGGATGAGGGCACTCGCCAGTTTTACCCCGGGGCGGAGACGCCGACCCTTGGGTACAATGGCGAGTATCTTGGGCCGACCCTGAAATTACTGCGCGGTGAAGCGGTCTCGATCCTGGTTGAGAATGCGCTTACGGAAGCGACTACGACTCATTGGCACGGCGCGCATTTGCCGGCGGAGGCGGACGGAGGTCCGCACCAGGTCATAGCGGCAGGCGGACGCTGGCGGGCCGAGTTTACGGTCGATCAGCCGGAGGCCACCCTCTGGTATCATCCGCATTTGATAGGAACGACCGCCGAACAGGTCTATGCCGGTCTCGCGGGCATGATTATTATCGAGGATCCCGCTGTCGACTATCCTGTTCCCGCTGAGTACGGAACGGACGATTTTCCGGTCGTACTCCAGGAGCGCCGCTTCGAGCGTGACGGCAGTTTCCGCTATCGTCCGGGCATGCCCGATATTATGCACGGTTACGCCGGCAATGCTCTGCTGACCAACGGCGGAATTGAGCCGGTACTCGAGGCAGATACTACCCTCCTGAGGCTGCGGCTCCTGAACGGCGGTAATTCGACGGTGCTGCGTCTGACCCTCGATGCGGGAATCAGTTTTTATCAGATAGCTTCGGACGGCGGATTTCTGGAGGGGCCGGTCGAGATGGAGGCTATTGTCCTCTCACCCGGAGAGCGGGCCGAGGTCCTGCTGGACCTGCGGTCCTACCGTGGCCGGGAGGTGCGGCTGGAGGCCGAGACACACCTTGGGGACAGGTACACTGCCATGGTGATTAAACCTGCCGCCTCGCTGCGTGCCAACGGTTCACTTCCGGCGCGACTGGCCAGTATACCTGAACCGGGCCGCGGTTCAGGACTGTCCACCCGTCCCTTCGTAATGTCCACCATGGGCCGCGGGGGCAGACTGACGATCAACGGGAAAACGATGAATCTTCGCCGTATCGACGAACGGGTGGAGCTTGGAACATCGGAAGTGTGGGAGGTTTCTACCGATCGCATGATGATGAGTACGCCGCATAGTTTTCATGTACATGGACTTCAGTTCAGGATTCTCTCGATCAACGGTGCCGCGCCTCCGCCAACCCTGGCCGGCTATAAGGATACGGTGTTGCTCTGGCCGGGTGACACGGTTCGCCTGTTGCTGGAATTTACCGACTACACCGGGCTCTATATGTACCACTGCCACATGCTGGAACACGAGGATGCCGGCATGATGGGGCAGTATGAGGTCAGGGAGTCCTGACTCCGCGCGAGTTGTGCGGGAAGAACCGGCACAGGCTACCGCAACCACTCACTCGCCGCAATCGCACCTCGAAGGCAGGCACACAGTAGCCGGTAATGTCGGTGCCCCGGCGCTTGCCTACGGTTCCTCTGCGGGACGTCTGGCTGTTGCGGCCCTCAGGAATGACGGTGGGACGGCGGTAATGCGGTACACCGGAAGGGGATCGCGTTTGCCTTTCGCCACGACCGAGTCGAGTGTACCGTCGGGAATCAGGGTTGTGGAGCGCTGGTGAGTTTCCCGGGACACGACGATCTCGCCGGAAAGAGCGGCCGACTCAAGGCGCTTGGCGGTGTTTACCGCGTCACCGATCAGATCGTACTTTCTCGTCGCCGCCGAGCCCATCAGGCCTTCGATCACGGTGCCGGTATGGATCCCAATCCCTACCGCCAGACCGCGTGGTCCCAGGGTCGAGGGCAGTACCTGCTGGAGTCTCACCGCCACGTCGATCACGAGGCCAGGATCGTCACCGCGGGTCATCACCTCATCGGCGGTGAACGTCGGTTTGTGGCAACCCGACGCGAGGATCTCGCGTTCGGCTACTTCGTAGTAGTTGTTGAGAACAGCCACCGCCTCGGCGGGATCAACCCCCTCGGACCACGCGGTGAATCCCCGGATGTCCATGAAGAGGATCGTCCGGTCTACACGGCGGAGTTTGAAGCGGTCGGGATCGTCGATCGCGCTACGGATGATTTCCGGGTCCAGGCTCCACTCGGAGTACTCTTTCAGCGCGGTGGCGGTGCGCGCGAGGATCGCGCGGAAGCGGAGGCGCTGGGTCTCTTCGACGCCGAGGAGCGCACCAAAAAGGACCGCGCCAAAGACGAGGTAGCGGTGGCCAGGATTGGCCATGAAATCCTGAAATACCGCGGACGACCAGTCGGTGATTTCAACCACCCCGGTATCGACGAGGAGGTAAAACGCCGGAAAGAGCGCGATTCGCCCGATGTTCTCCAGTAGAACGAGTCCGTCGGGAATCCATGACGTTGCAACTGAGGTTTCTCGTACGGCGGGGCGGACGGCGCTGAGCGCCTCGAGGATCGCGATCCAGAGGCTGAATCCGCCAAACACCCAGTGATACGTTGCGGTGAAGAACTCAGGGCCTTCGAGCAAGACGTCAAGAACGGCGTACACGAGAAACCCGGTGATATTTCCGACAAATGCCCGTACCGGGGAGGGGCGGACCACCGCTCCGAGGATCCACGCCTGCAGCACCGCCGCGGCAAAGAGCGCGTAGTTGGCCGGCTCGGTGATGACGTCATGCAAGCCACTCGCGGCGACGCTGTGTATTGTCAACAGGATCGGAAAGAGTGCCGCAGTACCGAAGAACTCGGTGAGTGACCGGGAGAGGACAGTCCCATCTATTCGTCGTTCAATCGTGTCGATTCGGGTCATCTATCCCTCCTGCTCATCGTTCGATGTTTTGGCCGTCGAGTAAAGAGCTGCAGGCGCCGAGGCTCAGGATCAGTGTCACCACTACAAGCCGTTTCATAATACTGCCGATCGCTCCGTTCATTCTATCCTCCAAAGGCAGATTTACACTTACAATAGCTGCGGTTCGTGTACATCTGATAAACCGATTGTGAAAAGCGTGTGAATCCGTCGTCTGACGGTACGAAGATCGATACAACAACGACAAACGGGTGTATGCTCCTTACTGCAGGCACGGTCCGGAGACGGTCAATGGAAATGTGACGGGATTTTCCTCGTCGCGGACCGGCAGGAGACGGAATAGGAATATGGCCGGGATCGTACTGGTAGAGGACAGTGACTCGATTCGCGAGATGGTGACGGAGTATCTCAAGCTCTCAGATCACGTAGTGCGGGAGTTTTCCACTGGTGAGGGCGTTGTTGAAGCGGTCCGTCGGGAGGTCCCTGAGCTGTGTATCCTCGACCTCATGGTTCCCGGGAAGGGGGGATTTCAGATCGCCAAGGAGATACGTACCTTCTCGGCGGTGCCGATCCTCTTTCTTACCGCGCGGGACGATGAAGGATCGCGGATTACCGGCTTCGAGATCGGCGCCGACGACTACGTCGTGAAGCCGTTTTCTCCTCGGGAGCTGGTCCTGCGGGTGGAAGCGATCCTTCGCCGTTCAGAACAGAGCGCGCCAGCGCGAGAAGCAACGGAAACGGTAACGCTTCGGTCGGGCGATTATGAATTAAAGGGAGAGGTTCACTGTTCGGTCTACGGACAGGGCGAGTACCGGAACATGAGCCTCATCGTGGGCTTCCTCACCTACGTGAAACGAGCAGAGCTCAGCGGACGGCTCGACGGTTGGTCCGCCGATATCGAAGGTTCCGGAGAAGACACCGAAGCGGTCGTAACGATCTGGCGGAAGGACTGGAGCCACGAGTTCCGACACCGGGTCCACTGGAAAGAGGCGGTTCAACGGAAGCGGGACGGGAGCCTGACCGCCTTCTGGAAGAAGATGCCCCGCTATCTTCTGAAGAAGACCGCAATTGCCCAGGCGTTTCGTCTGGCGTTTCCGGCGGAACTTGCCGGTATGGGCTACGACGAAGCCGAGCTGCCCGAAGAGATGACCCAGCCCGTTCCCGCTGCCGGTCAAAACAGACCAGCCGAAGCACCCGCGAAGGCACCTGACAACCGTCATCCCGCACCGGAGAAGCCCCAAACGGACCGGCAAACGATACCCTTTCCGGCTGGAAGCAAGAACGGTGAGAATACGCCCGACGAGGCGACCACTCTTGAGAACGCCATCCGCATGATGCTCAAGACCAATGGGATGTCGTTCCCACGGGCCCATACGGACTGGATAGACCGTGAGTTGGCAAAGAAGCCGTCGGTCCCCCGACTCGAGCAGATCATCGAGCATATGCAGTCGATCCTCGGCGACAACAAAGCCCAGGAAAACGACGCCAACGAACTCATCTTCTAGAAAAGGAGCAGAATCATGTCAAACGCAGCAGTAGCGTACCCAAGCGATATCGACGAGATCGTCTTCGACGAGGACCGCGCCACGGACGAAGCGAAACAGCGCGAGGGATTCAGGATCGACAGTCAGGACAAGGCAACCTGGGCCGCCCGCCGGTACCTCCAGGCGGAGAAGCGGATTACCGATCGGGAGCGTCTGGCCAAGGAGTACAAGGCCAGGATCGACTCATGGTTGGAACATGCCAACAAGGGTGACCTCGATACTACCGAGACGATGCGAACACTCCTCACGCCCTTCCTGGAGCATGAGCTTTCAGGCAGTACACGGAAACGCAGCACCGACCTCCTTGGTGTGCGCGTGGGTTTCCGGAAGCTCCCGGAGCGGGTCGAAATCGTTGACACATCGATGGCGCTGGATTTCTGTGAGGCCAACCACCCTGAAGTGGTAGTAGTGAAAAAGGAGCTTTCCAAGTCGGAACTTCGGAAGGTTACCCAGAGGGGAGCCCTTATTCCCGGTGTGGTCTTTGACGGCGGGCAGGATCGACTCGTGGTAACGGCACTGGAAGCGGAGTAGACTAAACCGATATGAGTACGCGGTCACCGCGCCTGAGCAAATCTCGATTCGTCGCTGGTCTCCAATGTCAAAAACGCCTCTGGCTGGACGTACACCGGCGGGATCTGGCCGAAGCGCCCGGTCCCGCAACGCAGCGGATCTTTGATTCCGGTCATGAGGTTGGTGAGCTTGCCCACAAGGAGTTTTCCGGTGGCGTGCTTATTGATCCACCACCGTACGAGATAGAGCGGGCGCTACGGGAGACCGATGAGGCGATCGCCGCAGGTGCTGAGGTGCTCTTTGAAGCTGCGTTCATGTACGACAACATCTTCATCCGGGTGGATGTGTTGAGGCGAAACGATAATGGTACCTGGGATCTCATCGAGGTGAAGAGCACCACCAAAGCCAGTGATACCCACGTTGCCGATGTAGCGGTACAGAAGTACGTCCTCCAGGGTTTAGGGTACATCGTGCGAACCGCCGCAGTAATGCACCTCAATCGCGAGTGCCGGTATCCCGATCTGTCCAACCTGTTTGTCATCGAACCCGTGGACGACCGGGTATCTGAAATGTGGCAGGAGCTCCAACCGCGGGTGGGGGAGTTCAATCGGCTCCTGCTCCAGGACGCTGCTCCGGAGATACCGATCGGAAAGCATTGCACCGATCCCTATTCGTGCCCCTTCATCGAACACTGCTGGGCCGATGTGAAACACCCCTCCATCTTTACCATCCCCCGGATCAGTAAGAAGCGGATCGACTCCCTCATCGGCCAGGGAGTCACCGGTATTGTCGATGTACCGGACACCTTCAAGTTATCAGAGAACCAGCGACGCTATGTCGACCTCTTCAAAGACGGGCAGCGACAGATCATGTGGCCGGCGATCAGTGACGCCTTCTCGGAGCTGGACTACCCGCTCTTCTTCCTGGACTTTGAGACGCAGGCTGATCCAATCCCCCGTCACTACGGGCTCAGGCCCCACGACCAGTTCCCGTTCCAGTACTCCCTTCACATCCTGTATCAGGACGGCACCCTTGAGCACACCGAGTACCTGCATCCGGATACCACCGATCCCCGGCGGCCGCTCATGGAATCGCTCATCAGGGATCTTGGGGAGAGCGGATCGATCGTCGCGTACAATGCTACCTTTGAGCAGCGGGTTATCAGGGATCTGGCGAGGATCTTTCCCGAACACCGTCGCAGACTCAACCGGTTTCTTCCCCGTTTCTGGGATCTGCTGGATATCTTCCGAAACTGCTACTTTGACCCGTCCTTTGGCGGTTCCAACTCCATCAAGAAGGTGTTGCCCGTACTGGTACCCGAGCTATCCTACGCCGCCCTTGAGGTGCAGAGTGGCGATGTTGCCCAGCTTGCCTGGAAAGAGATGATCTCCACGGCGGACAGGTCCAAACGTCTAGAACTCGAGCGTTCGCTCAAGGAGTACTGCAAGCTGGATACCCTGGCGATGGTGGAGCTCTATCGGGTTCTCGCGGGCCTCCTGGCGGAGTGAAAATTCGCAGAATTTTATTACTCCCATGTACTCGTTTGCTGGAACCCTGTACTCCTGAGTAGTATTAGCAATGAAAAGAGGGAACACTACATCCTTGTAGTGGAGTAAACCAGAATACCAGACAGGCAATACCAGCAACCCAGACCAGTAACCCTTCCACCACAGGCGGAGGGTGGGGAGGCAGATTACCCCGCCAACATCGTCACCGAGGCTATCCCCAGAAGATACCCGTCGGATCGGAATCGATCTCACGCAGTACATCATCAAGGGAAACGTTCGCATCGAGATCAATGTAGTACAACGGACGATCGTTTCGATCGTACGCCCACAGTGTCCACCCACGAGAGGCTTGATCAAAGTCCATACGAGCGATCTTCATCTTGGTCCACACCTCCGGCTCACGCCAGTGCGGACGCTCTTCGTACAGGATTACCGAGTTCCTCCAGAACGAGAAGGTAAGCCTGATCTCTCCCCTTACGTGCGGAGGGATCCTGCTCTCGCAGAACGTACCGAGCTTCCCTTCCACCTGCTTTCGCGTGAACTCGTCGAGTGCCATGAATCTCAATAGTACACTTCAGCCCACGCCAAAGGGCAGGGCAGAATGTACTCCCATAGGACAAGTTATAGCAGGCCCTGTACTCAGAAAGTACTCACAGCTGTCCAAAATTACGCCCTTCCGGCCGATTCTGGAGGGCTCGGAGGCTATTCCCCTTCATGCACACCAGTCCGCCCACTACTGAGAGACCAGTGTGCCGAAAACGGCACACACGTCCGGTATAAGGAAGACCGGTATCACCCGAACAAGGAGAACCAGCATGAAGAATCACTTCCCGCCCGTTACGTTGACTCTCGCCTTGGCGCTGCTCGTCACCGCAAGCCTTCATTCCCAGACCACCTATGACCTGCCATCCGGCAAGACCCTGACCGTCATCAATCAGCTTCCGGAGACGGTGCGTCCTTACTTCGACGAGTCTGCTCTATCAGACAGTCTTGGCAACATGGATCCTGCCTTCGACTGTCGTGTCGGCGCCAGCATTTCCAACAACCAGCTTCAGTTCGTCTTCATGATTCCCGAGTACTTTCCCGAAGAACCACACGTTGATCTATACAGACAACCGTTCCAGCCGGGAAACAATCGCCTTCTTCCGTTGGGTATCCCCGAAGGTTACATGTTCCGGCTGGCTCGCTGGTACAACAACGCGTGGTCGGAGATGCCGCAGGAACTCCAGCTGGCCCTCAACAACTATCGAGTCACGTACTTCGCCATCTTCCAGAAAAACGACCACTGGCTTATGTTCAGTGCTGCGGTCAACAGCATGTCACGAGGTATTCCGAAAGTACTGCAACCGATCATCTCCAACGATCCACGTTATGGAGAAGTCCGAATCCCCGCGGATACTCCCGGCTACTTCTCGTCCTATCAACAGGCTGTCGGGCAGGGTTACTATCCGCTTGGCAGGCCCATTGACCAGGTCAACGGTGAGCGCACCCCCGCGTGGCTCGTCTATGACTTCTTTGGCATGGCACCGGAAGAATAACGCCGTCGTGTGATAATCACTCCGCATATCAGGGGCTTGATTTCTTCAGGAATGAGCCCCGCGCCTGCATCGTTCCGGTCATCTTCACTACTTCATGGATATGACAATTTCCATGGAGGAAACCGTGAACGATCTTAACTCGCTCCTGATCGAAGGAACCCTTGTCAGCGACCCAACCTCGCAGGGGTACGATGATGTCGTCGAGTCCTGCACCTTCAGGATCGCCAGCCACCGCAGAACATCCCCCGATACCCGCGCGACCGAGTTGTCGGTGCGTGTCTACGGGAAGCTTGGTGCCAACTGCGCTGAATACCTGCGCAAAGGTCGTCAGGTTCGTATCGTCGGCTCTATCGCGAGTGATGCCGAGTCGCTTGTGGTGATTGGCGAGCATGTTGAGTTTCGACCGATGAAAAGGGAATCGACTATGGTTCATGTTCAGTGAATCTGGATCGTCGGCGTTTTACGGTGACTGTGCTTTGGCGTCGGTTTGAATCGGAGGACTCATTACGACCGCACCACCTGCGCCCTCGCAGGAGCGAAGCGACGAGAAGGCGTCTG
>JAQIBO010000233.1 GCA_027859055.1 Spirochaeta sp. | reverse complement strand
ACGCATAGCCGATGACGGGATCATCTCGTGGTCGTTGGTGATCCAGATCGTGGCGACCGGGAGGTGCTCGAGGAGGTCGTTGAGGATCGCTTTGTCGTAGCTGCCGCTTGAACCGCCGCCGAAGAGAGCGAAGAATCCCGAGGCGCTTTGCAGGAGCGCATCCGCCTCGTCGATGATCAGCACGTCGCTGCGGGGCGAGAGTAGATTGACTGCCATGCGGATGGCGCTGAAACGGGTTCCCTCCGGATCGGCGCTGCGAGGACCGCGCAAGGGTTCGCTATGGCGGTTTATCGTTGCGATCGTATGGGCGTGGCGTCCGAGAGCGTCGACGAGGGTGCGGGCGAACTCGGTCTTGCCGACGCCGGGTTCTCCTGCGATCAGGAGGGGATGGCCGCCACGTACCGCCGCCGCGCAGGTGCGAACCTCATCTGCCGGTACGGAGAACTCAGCGAGTTGATATTGCGGAGAGGGAGTTGAGTCAAAGAGGCCGGCACGGAGGTCATCAAGGGTGTTTGAGCGGAGCGCGAAAAGGAGCGGCCGGCTTATATCGATGTCGGCGATCTCGTCGCGTCCTCCGCGATAGGTGAGGAGTCCGAGACGCGCCAGGGGTGCTCCCGGGGCGGTCGCGCGGACAAACGTGTGGAGGTCGATCGCGGCGATCTCGGCGAGGATTCTCATCTGTTGGCGGTGTGTTGCCTGGCGCATCACGTTAGACAACGGTTCGATCTCTTCCAGCGCAAAGAGTGCGATGAGGATACGTGTGTCGTCGGTACAGAGGGAGAAAAGCCCGGCGATCTCGGCGACGATCGGGGGAAAGGGAGGGCACGCCGCGGGAAGCGCGGCGTTGTCGAGCATGTAGTCGACGACGACCGGTTGGAACGGATCCTCGTGGCGAGCAACGCGATAGCAGACTTGCTGGAGGCGCTGCAGTGAGGCGACGGATGACGGCGCTGACGGCGCTGCGGATGCGTCAGGAGCGTACGTCTCGAGATCGGTGATCGTATCGTCGCGCAATTTCAGATCCTCTTTACGGGCGAGGATGTGTGCGATCAGGCCGGTGAGTTCCTCGTGCTCCGTTACGCTCAAGGTAAACTGGACGAGATCATCCGAAGGGGAGAGGTGTTCGGCGGCGATACGGAAGACGTAGCGATGGTAGGTCTTCCACTGGTCATCGACCGTTTCAAGGCCGGTCGAGAGCCTTCTGTGCGTGCGGGCGTGGTGGGGACGGTGTTTTGGGTGCTTTGGCACGATCTATACCGTACCAGGGGGTGTGTGACATAGAGTGTCGTAGTCTATCCGGTCATAACGATGTTTTTCTTGATTCTTTCAAGAAGGAGCGATCGTCTCGCCTCAACGAACGCCGGGAAATCCTCGAGTTTAAGGCTTGTTCCTGCTGGAATGAGGAGATCGGCTTTCGTCAGCGCGTGGGTGCCGCTACCTATCCATTCCTCGAGAGGGGTGTCGTTTTTGGATTTGTTGAGCCCTGCCGGGATCAGATGAAGGTTGGGGATCGTATTCCAGGTAGCAGGGTCCTGGTTCGAACCAGTGGAACCGAAGGCGCTCTTCGGGTGGAGGTGGTCGATATCGGTTTGCTGTGACGGGTATGCTGCGGGCATCAAGAGCGACAGTATCGATCGGCATCTGCCATCTCCATACTCGGTTTCCATCAAGCGTTGAAGAAACTCTTCATCAAAACGAAGGTCCTTTGTGGTACCGGTGAAGGCGGTAACGATAGCCTTGAGTGGAAAGGTTGGGTGCGACAGGTTGTCACGAATCGTAGCGCGCAACTTCGCAAGCAATGTGTCCGATTGTCCGCCGAACACTCCCTGAAGAAGCGACATATGGAGCCAGCGGGCTATCGCTGCGCGGTTGTCGGTATGCGAATCAGGAATCGAATTGGTGTTGGAGGCGTAGAGATAATACACGATCGGAATCACTGCATTCTTGGAACGTAAGGACGCATCGGTCATTCCGATTTCCGAAAACAGTGTGAAGGCACCAACGATGCTCCGACGAATACGGGCCCAGTTCTCCTGGATCTGTGCGACTGTTTGCGAATCGAAATTTTTGACCCGAAACCGAAGATCCTTGTCGAGAACCGCGAGACACGTCTTCAGTACCCAGTCGCGATCGATCGTGAAGCCCATCTCTTTTGCTGAGCCTACCTGTTTGACCAGATCGTCGACCACTTTGCGAGCATCCCCTTCATCCCATTGGGATATCGTGATCGACATGAGCAAGTCCGAGAACGATAGCTTGGTGCCACCGCTATTGGTGCGGATGAAGACGTCCAGGACGTGATCTAGTTCCTGGTGGGTTTCATTGTAATAATTGATCACCGGTTTTCGGAACACGATCTCGTGAAGGCGCAATAGCGTTTTGGGAGAAAAGCCGGAGGTAGCCAGGTCATGCTCAATCAGATAGGGAAGTACGCTTTCTGTCAGAAGGTCTGACGGATCGCTATCGGGAAACGCCAGGATATCTCCCACGGGAAACCAATGGATATCGGAGTCCGCCTGTGATTGTTCGTACTGTTTCTTGGTAAGGAAGCGAAACTGATAGGGGCTCGGCCGCGTTCCGACGGTATCATCCGGTTGGGATACAAGGTTGATATATAGACTGCGGGGCGGGAGTTTTTCTTCGTCGTAGGTGCTTGGCCACCACTGCCGCGGGAGCTTGTATGCGTACGTTCCCTTGAGGCCGAGGTATAGGGCGGTCAGGCGTTGTTGACCGTCGATGACGGCGTGGAAGGGATGGAATACGCCCTTGGTATGGACCTCCGGGTTCTCCTCGCCAAACCGCTCGCGAAAATCCGAAATGAAGCCGTAGAATCTGTGTGAATTCACGATCTCTTGGTCGTGTACGTCCCAAAACATGAACGTGTTTATCGGGTACCCCTGCATCAAAGAATCGAAGAGGAGTTCGATCTGAGATGTTGACCATACAAACTTCCGCTGAATCGCCGGCAACAGGAGTTCGTGCTTATCGATGCGCTTGATCGCCTCGATGATCGTGATCGGCTTCTCGTAGTCACTCATGAGTTACTTCCTTTTTTGGGTTGGTCTTTCATTGAAATTAATACAGATAGTGTGTGTATTATTTCTTTTTTTGTAAAGTCTGATTGTGCGACTCCCATCACGAGCTCGTACAGCTCGTCGTCCCGGTCGTGGACTTCGATCCCGTGGAGATCGAGAAAGACGAGGGCTGCGGCGAGGGCGACGCGTTTGTTGCCGTCGAGAAAGGGGTGGTTGCTGCAGAGGTGGAAGAGGTAAGCAGCAGCCTGTTCTATCGGGCCTTCATGGAGGAGGGCGCCGCCGAAGCTCCCCTGCGGTGCGGCAATGGCGGACTCTGCCAGCCCTGAATCGCGGATACCATACTCTCCCCCGTACCGGTGCAGCTGATCTTTGAGGATGACCTGGATGTGTTTCTTTTGCAGAAATCGGTTCACGTGGGAATTACGCTCTAAACCTGCCAGGTGTTCCGCGATAAACCTGCCACCTATTCCGGGGTAAACCTGCCGGGTGTTCCATGGCAAACCTGCCACTTTTTGGCAGTCACCGGAACGGGTGGCAGGTTTGTTCCGGAATGGAGAT
>JAQIBO010000219.1 GCA_027859055.1 Spirochaeta sp. | reverse complement strand
GCGCCAAGAACGAGGAGAAATACCTCTTCGACAAGGGGATTTCTTTCTGCGCAACCTGTGACGCCGCCGCCAACACCGACAAAACCGTTATGGTGATCGGTTCCGGTGACGCCGCCGTAGAAGAGGGCATGTTCCTCACCAAGTTCGCCAAAGAGGTGATCGTCAGCGTTATCCACGACGAGCCAAAGATGGACTGTAACGAGATCGCTCGGGACCAGGCGCTGGCAAATCCGAAGATGACGATGCTCTGGAACACGATGGTGGACAGCTTTGAGGGTGAAGACCACCTTGAGCGGGTTAACCTGAAGAACCTGAAGACCGGTGACATTATGCCGGTTGAAGTCGACACGTGCTTTGAGTTCATCGGGTACGAACCGAATACGGAGCTCTTTGTTGACAAGCTCAACATGAGCAAGCGCCAGTACGTCATCACCAACGAAAAAATGGAAACCGGTATACCCGGCGTCTTTGCCTGCGGTGACGTTCGTGAGAAAGAACTCAAACAGGTTGCCACCGCAGTGGGTGACGGAGCGATCGCCGGCGTTGGTGCCGAACGGTTTATCGCTGAAACCGAGATGTTTGAGAACCAGATCATGCAGGCGGAGCGGGTCGGCCTCATCTATATCTACAGCGCGATCGACGCACCGAGCCGCGAGCTGCTTCCGATGATGCAGGAAATCGAGAACGAGTTTGACAATCAGGTCAAGCTGAACGTGATCGACCAGTACAAAGGCAAAAGCCTGTGTGACCGCCTTGGTTGCGACATCGAACCGATGACGATCTTCTACACCAAGAACGGCGAAGTCGTGGACACCTCGACAAAGGCCGACAAAAAGAGCGTCGTTGCCAGTCTCAACAACCTTGTTGAGCGCCCGGTAGGAGCGTGACGATGAAACGGATTTTTTCAATTATTGCCGCCGTTGTGGCGGTGGCTGTGTTGGCGGGGTGTGGCCCCGCCCCGGCCGGAGAAACCGATACGGAGATCGTCAGTGCCGAAGAGCCGCTCGAGCTGCTGGAGAGCACCGACAACGCGGTACTCGCCGATGCGCGACCAACCCTGGATTACCGGGAAACCCACGTCGACGGTGCCGTAAGCATTTCGCGAGCGGATATCGTTGTAAGCGCTCCCTACCCGAATCTGGTCGGGACGCCGGAACAGATCGAGTCGGTGATGGGTAGCCGCGGGATCGGAAACGACACGCTGGTGATCGCATATGACGCCGGGGACAACAAAGACTCGGCCCGGTTGTGGTGGACGTTGAAATACTACGGTCATGACAACGTCAAGGTTGTCAGCGGTGGTCTGCCGGCGCTGCAAGGTGAAGGCGTTGCGATGACCGCAACGGAACCGACGGTCCAACCCGCGTCGTTTACCGCGGCACCCGCCGACGAGAGCATGATCATCACCGCATCAGAAATCCGGGACCTGATCGAGGAACCACAAGGCGATTTGACGATCATCGACACTCGTACGCAAGAAGAGTTCCTGGAAGGAACAATTCCCGGATCGGTCCTGTTGAACTATGTCGGCAACAACTTTTCCGACGGTACCTACAAACCGGTACAACAGATTCAGATTCGGTATGTCGAAGCGGGAATCGACGTCGACGAAGGCGCGGTTATGTTCTGCAAGACCTCTATTCGGGCGGCGCAGACGTACCTGGCGTTGTACAACGCCGGTTATCGCAACCTCAAACTGTACGACGGAGCGTGGGTCGAGTGGTCCGCGAATCCAATGAACCCGATCTTCGTGGAAGAACCGGCGGTGTTGGAACTCAACTCCGCGGATAATTCGTAACAGAGAATGGACGTCCTCCGTTGGAGGACTTTAATAAAAAGAGGAGAGAACTATGAAGAAATTACTTTCAATGCTGTTGGTATTGTTCGTGCTTGGCACGTTCGTGTTTGCCGATGGTCAGCAAGAGGATTCGGACGCCACCCCGGAGACGACACAAGCTGAAACCGTATCAGTCCGCGATGCCGTGGATGCGTATTTCGCGAACATGCCCGACCATATCTACAAGGTCGGCCAGGCAGAGTTTCTGCAGATGGTTGGAGCCGGCAGCGAAATGACGGTTGTCGATATTCGCCGTGCCGATGACTACGCGGAGGGCCATATCGAAGGCGCCGTGAACATGGCGTGGGGAAGCCCCGACATGTACGAGAAAGTCCAGTACATTCCGACGGACAAACCGGTTTTCATTTACTGCTATTCCGGTCAGACGGCAGGTCAGGCGGTCGCGCTGTTGAACATCGCCGGTATTCCCTCCCGGTCGGTCAATCTGGGCTACAGCTACGGTCTTTCGAAAGTTGAAGGATTGCAGGAGTACGTCAACGCCGAGGAAGTTGCGTGGCCGACGACGGTACAAAATGAGATTCCCGAGAATGTCCTGACCGCGTATGAGGACTATTACACAGAAACGGCCGAAGCGGGTGGAACGCCGTTTGCCAGCAACATCGTCAGCGAAACGAATGCAAAGGCGATCCATGACGCAGGTGATGAGGACGTACTGTTCGTCTCCGTTCGTCGCCCCGAGCATTACGCGGAAGCGCATATCGAAGGCGCGATCAACATCCCGTTTGGAAAAGGCATGCAGGAAAACTTTGCATCCCTCCCGGCGGACAAGAAACTGATCGTGTACTGCTATACCGGACAAACCGCCGGTCAGGTCGTTGGTGCGTTGCGCCTGCTGGGATTCGATGCGGTATCGCTCAAAGGCGGCATGGGCATGCCCGCGAACGAACCGATGGGCTGGATGTCTCAAGGATATCCGACTGTCGCCAGCAACTGATCTGATCCGGGCGCCCCTTGGGGCGTCGACATTATGCGAGCTGTGAGGGGCTCGCCCCGAGGTGGAAGTGGCTGTGCGGTTGACCGTTCACGGTCACCAAGCGGTGCCTCGGGGATTTCCCTCAATCAAATACCCGACCCGGCGATTCGTCGCCGGGTCTTTTTTTGCTTCAGGTCTTGCCGGCTCGTTCCCCTGACCGGCGAGGTCGACCCGTCCGGGTCACCACGAAATCCGTTTGAGTTCCGGAACGAGGTCGAAGTGGGCGTCCCGACTGAGAAGGGGGAGTTCGTAGTGACGAACCGTTGCGGCTATCCACACGTCGTTTTCCGGAATAGGTGTGCCGGCCTCCTTCAGCAACCGCCGGAGCACCGCATACCGCCGAGTGATCGGCTGGTCTACCGGTGCAAACGTCACCTGTTGAAGCAGCTGCTCAAACGCTTCGGTCAATTCGTTTCGTATCCGGGATGCGGAAATACCGTAACGATACTCTCCCGCGACGATCGCCGGAAGCACGAGGACTCGAGCCGATTGGAGAACGCTTTCGATTGCGGGTTCACCGGCGAGAACCGCCGAAATCGCGTTTGTGTCCAGGATCACATCCATTCCTCCGGATCTATCGTGGACAGATCCCTCCTGATGGTGGCGTCAACTTCGTACACTCCATCGCTCTCACCGGCCATGATCCCGAATGAACTCAGCCATGGGCGCTTTTCCGTGTTATGGACTGTCCGTTCAAGGGACTGTACGACGACAGATCGTACCGAAATGCCCCGGGCGGCGGCCACACCCTTTACCATTCCGTACAGGGCGTCAGGGATGTCAATTGTCGTTTTCATACACCAATCGTAATACGATTTTACGGTAAAATGCAATATTTATGTATTTTGTACGACAGCAAGTTTTTTTACAGCCGCCAACATTCGCACCGCATCTGATATAGAATGTCGCCGTGCGCAACTGGCTGATACTACGATATCCCGTCATCCCGGTGCTTCTGGTGTTGGCGGCGGTCTCCGCGATAACTCTCCCGTGGTATCCGTTCGTACACAGCGATGAAGTATGGCTGGCCTCCCTCACCCGCACGATGGTGGAGGAGCGTTCCCTCGCCGCAACGGAGGAGTTTTTCGCGCTCACGCCGCGGTACCCCCACGCGATAAAGTCGCTCTACCACCTGATTCAGATGCCGTTTCTCGCGATGGATTTTTCCCACGTGGCCGCGCGCCTTCCCTCGGCCCTCGCCGGTCTTGCGTCGGTGTGGTTCCTGTATCTGGTTGTGGCAGCTCTCACGAGACGGCGGGTGGTCGCCGCGTTGATCGCCCTCGCGTTCGGATTGGATCCGCAACACCTGTACATCAGCCATCTGGCGCGGCAGGAGGCGTTGATCCTTGCGATTATGCTTGCGGCGATAGCGGTAGTGACGCGCCGTGCCGGCGGCGCCCGGGGCGGCCGGGATAAGTCGGTTCTCGTTGCGGGCACGCTGTTGGGTGTAAGCATCTTTATCCACCCCAATGCCTTTGTCACCACCGCGGCGGTCACACCGTGGGTGGTGTTCGCAATTTCAGGGTCCGGAGTCTCCAGCGCCGGGCGCCGATGGCGCCGCGCACCGGGTGTCATGCTGCATTTCCTCGGTCCGATCGTTGTTGCAGCCGGGATTGCGGTGGCTGCGAGTTTCATGATGGACGGCGAGTTCCTTCGCCACTATGCATCGTTCGGCGACGCCGTGGGCGTCAGCGACAATTGGTACCGCCGATGGTTTCGCTTTCGGTCGTTCTTTTCCAAGCTTGCGGCGCAAAACGCGGGCACCTATTACCTGCCGCCGGTGGCGTCACGGATGTGGTATGCGCTTGTTCTGGGCGTTGGCGCTGCCACCACAGGTTGTATCGACAGGCGTGTTGCTCACCGTTTCACCGCGGTCTGGGCCACTCTGGCAAGTGGCGCCGGCGTCGCCGTGGCGTTGTTCATCATCGGGAAGTACAGCCCGCCCAGCGCGGTGTTTTTCCTTCCCACCGTGTACCTGCTGGCGGGACTGCTCGCGGGGTGGTCGGTGGATCAGATGCATCACAGCACCCCAACGCGCCCGCGCTGGAAATCGGCGCAATGGTTGCCGACGGCGTTTCATACCGGCGCATGGCGTGTGACAGCGGGGGCGCTGCTGATCGTCACAATTGCGTTACCGCTTGTGGACGCGTTGAGGGAAGTCCCGCGCTGGTACCAGCCGAGCGGGGCACCGGGAAGATACTCCGCCTACGTCGCGCGCGTTGCGGAGGCGGTTACTCCGGAAGAGAGTAACAAACCGCCGGGTAACGTTCTGGCCAACCTTAACGCGGGTTTCGCGTTTTACGGTGACAGTTTGCCCGGCGACAGATTGCGCGTGTATCGGGACTTCGGCGCCCTCCCCCGCGGCGACGATACGGCGCTTCAGCGCTTTCTTGCGGTCGAAAACGTTGAATACGTGGTGCTGCCCCGAGATGAGTTGGAGATAATCTACCGGATGCGGCCGGTCTGGAACGACGTATACGGAAACCCCTCCCGCTTCTATCCGCAGCTCCAGGAAATCATCGCGGAACGGGGTACGCTGGTGGCCCGGTTCCCCGCGCCGGTGTACGGCATGCGCCTGGTGCGCTACCTGGACGCCGGCGGCGCCTCCACGCATGCGGAGCCGGCCGGCGGTCCAGTCGTGGAAGTGTATCGACTGGACCGGTGAATCGGATAATCCGCGCAACGCCCCGTTTACCCGAACGTCTTTTTCAGATTGACGTCATAGGGCGGTTCAATAATTCCGCGGTCGGTGATAATTGCAGTGACAAATTCGTTGGGGGTAACGTCAAACGCAGGGTTTCGCACCTTTATCCCCTCGGGAGCGGTTCGACGGAGTCCAAAATGAGTTACCTCGTCCTCACCACGCTCTTCGATCACGATATCATCACCGGTCGGTGTGGCCAAATCGATCGTGGAAAACGGGCTGGCCACGTAAAAGGGAATCCCGAAATGACGGGCAAGGATCGCTACGCCCATCGTTCCAATCTTGTTTGCGACATCGCCGTTGGCGGCAACGCGGTCGGTGCCGACGATCACCATATCGATCAGGCCCTGCTGCATCACAAATGCGGCCATGTTGTCGGTAATTGTGTACACGTCGATCCCCGCCTGCTGCAACTCCCAGGCGGTCAGGCGCGCGCCCTGCAGGAGCGGCCGGCTTTCATCCGAATAGACCGAAAAGTTTACGCCCCGTTCGTGGGCGAGGTACATCGGCGCGGTAGCTGTGCCGTACTCGGATGTAGCGAGGCGCCCGGCGTTACAATGCGTCAAAACGCCCATTCCCTCCGTGATGAGAGACGCGCCGTTCTCGCCGATCTGTTTGCACAGCTGGATATCTTCCCGGTGGATCGCCTCCGCGGTCTCCGTCAGTGCCGTGAAAAGAGTACGTCCGTCGGTACCGGAGGATGATTCCACCGCCGACACCGCCCGTTTGAGCGCCCAACTGAGATTCACCGCCGTTGGTCTGGAGCTGTCGAGATACGCTGCCTGCGTTTTGAGCTCCGCAAGAAAGGTCGCCCGATCGGCGTCGGCGTGCGATCGCATCGCGACCACGAGGCCATACGCGCCGGCAACACCGATCGCGGGTGCCCCGCGCACCTTGAGCTGTTTGATTGAATCCCAGACCTGCTCAACCGAGGTCTGCTCTTCCACCTCCACTTCCACAGGAAGACGCGTCTGATCGAGCAAGTAGAGCTTGTTGTCAAGCCATTCGATGCTTTTCGCCTGTTTTGTCATTCGATTTCCTCCGTATTCTCTTCGGTCTGCTTTCACGTCTGCGGGGTCACCGACGCCGCAGATTCACCCCAGCGGAGCTCCACATCCGCCTCACCAAGCGTCGCCTGCCATTCGGGAGACGGTTCGCGATCGGTAACCAACACATCAAACTGTTCAAAATCGGCCATATGAACAAACGACGTTTTGTCAAACTTCGTTGCATCAACTACAAGAATGGTGCTTTGGGCCTGGCGGATCATCTGCTTGCGGACCTCCGCCTCTTTTTCATTTGCGTCGGTAATGCCGTGTACGCGATGGATTCCGTCACAGCAGATGAACGCCTTGTCGGCAAAGTAGTTCCCGATTGAGGTCTCAGCGACTTTCCCCACCGTGGTAAGGGCACTCGGCCGGAGGGTTCCCCCGGTGCAGATCACCTTGATGTCCGGCGCGGCAGCAAGCGTCTCGGCAACCTTCAGAGCGTTCGTAATTACGATAACGTTTCTTTTGTCGAGGATCCCCTCAGCTATATGGACAGCGGTGGTACTGGCGTCGAGGAAAATCGTGTCTCCGTTGTGGATAAGCCGGGAGCTGAGTTCACCGATAACGTGCTTCCCCGCAACATAGGTATGAACACGCATTTCAACTGGCACCTCCAGGTGCATCCCGGCATTGAGAAATGCGCCTCCGTACGTCTTCTGCAGTAGTCCACTGCTCTCCATCTTGGTCAGGTCGCGACGGATTGTCTCCTCACTGACGTCGAAACGCCGAGACAGCTCCACGACGGTTACGCTACCTTCCTCTGTAAGGAGTCCGAAAATCGCCTGTCTTCGTTCAACTGCCAGCACCGCGCTTCTCCCGTGTGGTTACAGTCGTTGTTTCACCCGCGCGACGATCTCGTCGACGAGCTCATCTATTTCCGGTTCGTGGTTTCCAGCGCCGGAGCGCCGGTAGGTGGGCGCCTGCGCTTCGCCGTCGTGCCACCCGCCGAAGCGATCTCCGCGATTGGCGTTGTTGTTATTAGCGGCGGAAACGGCCGGAGCGGCCGGCTGTGGCTGTACCGGCGGAGCCTGGTACGGTTGGACCTGCTGCGGCACTACCGGCTGCGCCGGCGGTGCCGAAGATCCGGATGCAGGGCGCGCTCCCGGGGCAGCGCATGCGATCTGTTGCGTGTTGATACCGTAAAAGCCGCGTAAGCCCTGTAGTTCCTGAAGCTGATTCTCGGAGAACGGTTGTGCTCCACCGAGCATTCGCGCGTAGATCATGATCTCAGCGTTGTGTTCCAGTTTTTCCAGCCGCTTGAACGCCTCTGAGAGGCACGGACCTACAGTGACGCTGCCGTGCCGGGCAAGCATGAGCGCATCGCTTTTTGCGATCAGGTCACGCATCGATTCCGGGAGCGCATCGGTACTGGGTGCGGCGTAGGGAGCGATCGGTACGTCACCCATCGTCACGACCACTTCCGGAAGCATGCACGTATCAAGCGGTGCTCCCGCGATCGTAAAGGCGATCGCCTTGGGGGGATGCGCGTGAATTACCGCCTTCACGTCCGGTCGTTGCTGATACGCTTCAAGATGAACTTTGTACTCCGTCGACGGTTTCCGGTCCCCTGCCACCAGGTTACCATCCATGTCGATCACGATCGGCGCATCGATATGCATGTCTTCCTTGCGGAGTCCCGAGGGAGTGATCAGCACGTGCTGGTCGTCGAGACGAACCGAGAGGTTGCCGTCGGTGGCGGTAACCAGCCCCGCGGCGTGGGTTTTATGACTATAGTAGACGATATCTTTACGCGCCTGCAGTTCGTTGGGAAACATCACGTACTCCTTTCCACATCGACGGTGTTCACACTGTCCACGATTGCGACGATCATCTCCTGCATCGGCAGGTTGTGAATACCGAACATCGCCCGCGCGGAGTTACCCTCTTTCAAGGTCATGACGCGGTCGCCAACGCCGGCCTGAACCAGGTCCACCGCCAACGTTTCCGCGCCGGTCTCCTGCCAGTCAGGTGTGCAGATCGCGACAACCATGAGCGTCCGGTTTTCGTACACTTCGTGCTTGACCGTGGCGGTGACGGTGCCTTTGACGATACCGAGATTCATGGTACGTCCACCTCGTCTACGATACCGACGATCGTCGCGTCCACCGGCACAAAATCCACCGGAAGCGGCAGCCCCGCCTCGCGACCATCGACCATATAGACCCGATCTCCCGGGCCCGCCTGAGGTGTGGCGTCGCAGGCGACGATCGCCGCTCCGGCGTTGCGTCCATCGGCGAGCTCGGGTTGCACCCACAGCATTTTCACGCCTTCAAGCCCCTCGTATACAAACGTGGCCTCTACTGTTCCGATTACCCGTCCGAGGAACATTTCAACGCCGTCCCGGTAAAAACGGGATCAACTCCCGTGAAATCTGCGGGATGACCTGTGTTTCCACGATCATATCCTCCGGGACGCGTGTTCGCCCCGCCTCTACTGCGGCGGTAACATCGGTGAGCTCACCACTGAAAACGGCGAACGCCTTACCCCCAAGCCCCTGGAGGAGATTGACGCTTTCTACGCAAATTTCCGCGGCCTTTACCGCCGCGTCGGCGGCATCGATCACGGACACCGCAGAAAAACTCTCGATAACGCCGATCGTCTCTCCCGGCTCCGGGGTGGGTTCCCGGTTGATCGCCGGAATGATCGAAGCGGACAGGTTGGGAATGAAGAGCTTCCCGAAAAATCCGCGCTCCGCGGCGCGCTCGCCCGCTTCCAGCGCCTCTTCCACACTGGCAACATCCCCGGTTATCACGATCAGGAACTTTCCCGGGCAGTACGCGCCGGCGTCCAGCACGTGCACCGGTGCCTGTTTCAGCATCCGGTCAACAACAAGATAGCCCCGGGCGATACTTGTCAGCTCAATGGCACCGAGGGTATCGGGAATCCGGTTCGTAACCAGTTGGTACGCCATCGGCTGCTCAGACGATCCCGTAATTTCCCACTAGCGCGCAGCGTCGCTTGCGGGAAAAGGTGCGCGCCGTGGTCAGACCGTCACCGGTGGGAGAGGCGATCGTAAAGGAGGTATAGCCCTCACCGCCCATACCGAGTCCGGAGTAGGTCGATCCGTTTTTCACGTACACCGAACAGTTGATCCGGCGTCCCATCTCGGTCAGTTTGTCGATGTTTTTCGAGTGCATACTGGCGGTGTGCCGGTTTCCCCGCTCTACCCGCACAGCGTAGTCGATCGCCGCGTCAACGTCGGGGACACGCACAATCGGCATAACCGGCATGAGCATTTCCGTCCACGCAAACGGTGACTCCGGTGGTACGTCCACCAGCACGAGGCGTGGGTCTCCGCTTACGGAGATCCCGACCGCTTCCAGCAATACCCGGGCGTCACGGCCGACGTACTGCCGCTTCACCGGTGTGTGCCGTTCCGGCTTCGGGTCTTCGGCAAACAGTTCGTTCTGCAGCATCCGCGCCTGGTTGGCCGACGCGAGGAATCCGCCGTTGCGTTCCATCTCCGTAATGAGCCGGTCCGCCACCGCATCGACAACAACGGTCACCTTTTCGGCGATACAGATGATTCCGTTGTCGAGGGAACCACCCATCACGATATCGTAGGCGGCCTTGGGTATGTCGGCAGTCTCGTCAACCACCGCCGGCGGGTTGCCCGGCCCGGCTGCAGCCACTTTCTTACCGGTCTTCATCGCCGCCTGGACCACCCCTTCCGAGCCGGTCACCGCGAGAAACGGTATCCGCGGATGGTTCATGACGACTCCGGCAGTTTCAATCGTCGGGTGATCGATCGCGACGAAGCAGTTCTGCGGCCCGCCGTTATCGATGATCACACGGTTGAGCATGCTCATGATCGCCAGGGAACACCGCGTCGCATTGGGGTGCGGGTTGAAGACAACCGCGTTTCCCGCGGCAAACATGCCGATTCCGTTGTTGATAACCGTCTCGGTGGGATTTGTGGACGGAATGACCGAGCCGATCACGCCGAACGGCGCGTATTCGTCGAGAGTGATTCCGCGATCCCCGGTGGCGGCACCGGTTGTGAGATCTTCGACGCCGGGCGTCTTTTCCGCGACGAGACGGTTCTTGTTGATCTTGTCCTCGACGCGGCCCATGCCGGTTTCGTCGCGGGCGATCACCGCCAGGTACTCAAGGTTGTCCAGTATGACGGTGCGCATCTTGCCGATAATTTCGCCACGGCGGCTCAAAGGGAAGCGCGCCAGCTCGTCGGCAGCTTTCAGCGCGGCGGTGACCGCGTCGTTGATGTCGGTGAAGACACCGAGCCCCTCTGTTGCCCCTGCCGGTGCAGGCGGTGTCGAGAGTCCGCCAACGCTCGAGGCGGGGGCGGTGCTCACTGCGCCGGCGGAGCCCGGCCCACCGGTCCGACGTTCTTCGGCGAGACGCTCGACAACTTTGTCTACCAATTGGTCCAGATATTTCTCTTGGAGAAGCATACGTCCCCGCTATTTCCTGAAGACCGTCGTATCGCCGATCGAAAACGAATCAACGATCGCCATGATCACGGCGTCCGCCGGTCTGTCCTTGGTCACACGCGTCTGCCGGGCGGAGGAGCCGGACGCGTACAGCACGACCTCGTCCTCCCCGGCACCGACGGCATCCACGGCCACCACAAAGTCGCCCCTGGGCTCCAGTTTTTCGTTCAGTCTCTCAAGCAGGAGAAACTTGACGCCCGTCATCGACGGTTCCTTTTGGGTGGCAACTACCGTGCCCGCAACACGAGCCAGAGTCATTCTCTAACCC
>JAQIBO010000214.1 GCA_027859055.1 Spirochaeta sp. | reverse complement strand
GTTGATCACCTTGCCGCGTCCTTTCGGGCAAAGGAGCGGGAGTTTGCCGATCTGGTGAAGCTTGGGCGGACGCATCTGCAGGACGCGGTCCCGATGACGCTGGGGCAGGAGTTTTCCGGATATGCGGTGCAGATTGAGAAGGCGCGGGAACGCATCACCGCAACGTTGGCAGATCTGGAGGAGCTGGCGTTGGGCGGCACGGCGCTGGGGACAGGGATCAACTGTCATCCCGATTTTCCCGATGCGGCGGCTGCGGGTATTGCCGCGGACACGGGGCTCCCGTTTCGCAGTGCGCCCAACAAGTTTGAGGCGATCGCCAGCCGCGACGCCCAGGTGGCGCTGATGGGCGCCCTGAATACGCTGGCAACAAGCCTGATGAAGATCGCCAACGATCTTCGCCTGCTGGCAAGTGGGCCGCGAGGTGCGTTGGGTGAGATCGTGTTGCCGAGCCTGCAGCCGGGCAGTTCCATTATGCCCGGGAAGGTAAACCCGGTAATCCCGGAGATGGTGATTCAGGTGGCGGCGTATGTGAACGGTAAGACGGTGAGCGTCACCATTGCCGGGCAGAACGCGCCGTTGGAACTCAATATGATGAACCCCCTGATCGCCCTGGAGACTTTAAGCTCGATCGATATTCTCGCCAACACGTGTAACGTCTTTGCCGACCGCGCCATCGCGGGTCTGGAAGCGGACCCGGAGCGGCTGGACTTCTGGATTGAGTGGTCACTGGCGCTGGTGACGCCGCTGGCCACGGAGATCGGCTACGATGCGGCTACCAAACTGGCATACACGGCGTACAAGGAGAAGCGCAAGATCCGCGATGTGGTCCTGGAGGCGGGGGTGTTGCCCGCGGAAAAGGTGGCGGAGCTGCTGGATCCCTCGGGAATGGTGTGAGGCGCGCGCCGGCGGCGGGTCAGGAGCCGGTGAGCAGCCACGCCAGCGCGTTTGACCAGAACGCGGCGTAGCCATCCCAGTAGACGAAGTTGCACCCCCAGTGCGGCGCGGGGTCTGAGGTATAGGCGATCACCCGTCCGGCGCCAAATGTACCGGTGGTCAGTGCCGGGTCGCCGTCCGGCCATTGCAAGACGACCTCACACCCCTCGCGCGGTTCAACCTTGTTGTATCCGAGAATCGGCGGCATCGAGGTGGTGTCGATTCCGGCGAGGATCGGATGCGCCGACTGCACCGGCTGCGGTACAAAGCCCTCGGTACTTTCGCGGAGGTCTTCAACCTCCAGACAGCGGCAGGGGAGGATTTCGGCGAGACGCGTGCGTCCCCATCCGCCTTTGCCGGTTTCACCGTTAAAACTGAGCCAGCCGCCAAGGAACATCATGTGCGTTCCCGCGTGGAGCGCCTCGACGGTGAGGCGCACGCGGTCGGGGAAGGTCAGCGGTTCTTTGCCGAACCGAGTGCGGTCAAAAAAAGCGGGGGCAAGCTGAAAGTTCTTGGCTTCCACGTCGGAGAAGATCACCACGTCGTAGTCGGCCAGGATCGTATCCCACGCGCCCGGTTCCAGCTCGTAGAACTCCCAGGTGGGGACAGAGGTGACCTCGTGACGTCCGTCCGATTCCAGCGCGGCTTTGAGCCAGTGGCCGTAGTTGACCACGTTTGTGCCTTTGAACGCGTAATTGAACGGGGTTTCCGCAAATACCGGCCCGAGCATCACAGCCCAGTCTCCGTCGTAGTACACTTTTGCCAATGAAACCTCCCGGAACTGCACCGTATTCTAACGGTGAAGACGGCGCAGGGCAAACGGCGCGCGGCGGCGGTTGCCCTGGTGACGGGGGCGGTCAGCTGTGCGGCAGGGCGCCAACACGGTCCTGAGAGGAGCGCGATTACCGATGGAGCGGATAGAAAGTCTTGACCTGATTCGCGGGGTGGCGATTCTCGGAATCCTGCTTATGAACGTCATGAGCATGGCGGCGCCAACGATGGCGTATTACGCGCCTGAATGGTTTGTCGGGGCCGGCCGGGGCGAACACGTGGTGTACGCGCTGCAGTCTCTGTTTGTGGAAAGTCGCTTTATGGGGCTTTTCAGTCTGCTCTTCGGAGTTGGTTTGGCGATTCAAACCGACCGGATGCGTGCGCGCCGTCTTGACCCGGCACGGTGGATTCGACGCCGCCTGGGGTGGCTCCTGCTGTTTGGGCTTGTCCACGGGTTCCTGATCTGGGGGGGAGATATTCTGACGCCCTATGCGATCGCGGGTTTCTTTGCGTGGCGCGGTGCGCGCTGGTCGGTACGCCGCCTGGTGGTGGTGGGAACGGTGTTTGTCTTCGTCGGACAGCTCCCGCTGCTGGCGGCGTTTATCGGGTCATTAATGAGCGGGGAAAACATCATGGAGATCCCGGCGCTCCCGTTTTCGCCGGCGGAGCTCGGCGCGTTGCGCGGTGAATGGACGAACGTTTCGTCGCGGATTGGAGCGAACGCGGCGGAATATCTCGAACTGCTGGCGGCGATTCCCCTGGCACTTTTCTGGCACAGCGGGGGGGTGATGCTCTTTGGCATGGCGCTGTACCGGCGCGGATTCTTTTCCCGAACCGACGCGTGGAAGCGCGCACTTCCGGTGGCGTCTGTCGGGCTGGTCGGTGCGGCTCTGGTACTGCGCCTGCGCTACCATGTCGGTACGGATACCAGCGCCGCCTACGCCACGATGGGGATGATGATGATTCCCGGCCTGTGTATGGCGGTCGGATACGCATCGCTGCTGGTACCGATCGCTTCCAGTGGTTCCCGCGTTGTTCGTGCGTTGCGCAGCGCCGGGCGGATGGCGTTTACCCTGTACATCAGCCAGAGCGTCGTTACCGTGGCGCTATTCACGTTTGTGGTGCCACATCTGTGGGGCGGCGTTGGGCGCATCGCGCTGTGGGGCTGGGTAATCGTGTTTTCGGTGTTACAGGTTATATTCGCCCACTGGTGGCAGGCCACCCACGGGCAGGGGCCGTTGGAGCGGCTGTGGCGGTTTCTTTCGTATCGCCGGATGCCGGCGTCCTGACGGCGGGCGCTCAGCAGATTCCGTCGCGAACTGGCGATGCCGAGACCGGTCTGGTATACTCCATGGTACGATGTCTGAATTGAGGCGGGGTGGAGCCCTGTTGGTCATGTGGATCCTGGTTGCGTCTCCCGGTTTTTCCCAGGAACCGCTTGTGTTGTCTACGGCAGACACGGCGCCGTTTTCCACTCCCGCCAACGACGGCTTATACGATCTCGTGTTGGCCGATGCGTTTGATCGGCTGGGTCTTGACCTTGAAATCCGACATCTCCCGTCGGAACGCTCGCTCGTGGAGGCAAACGCCGGCCACGTTGACGGTGAGTATGGCCGCACGTCCCGGATCACCGATCTGTATCCACACCTGCTGATCGTCCCGGAACCGCTTGGCCACTGGGCGTTTTCCGCGTTTGTCCGCAGCGGTACACCGGAACCGGACAGCTTTGAGAGTCTACGGGATTATCACGTAGCGTATATTCGGGGATGGAAGGTTTACGAGGAAAACGTCACCGCGGCGCGGTCTGTGACGATCGTCAACAGTGAAGACCAGCTCTTCCAAATGCTTGCTGCCGGGCGGGTGGACGTCATTCTGTACAATCGGGCGCGCGGGGAGCACCGTCTCCACGCGCGGCGCGGGCAGATGATTGACATAGTTGAACCTCCCCTGGCCTCCCAACCGATGTACCTCTTCCTGCATGAGCGTCACCAGGCTTACGTCGCTCCCCTCGCTGCCACGCTTCGGGAGATGAAAACCGACGGGAGCTACGACCGGCATCGCCGCCGCGCGTTTGGTGAACCGTGATGAGATCCTCGTCCATCTCGCGCCGACTCTCGATGCTGATCGCGCTTCTTATCGGAATCGGAACGGTCTTTGTGGTATCGGTCAATGTGCTGAACCGATACCAGATCGCAGCCCGTATTATCCGTTCCGATGAGGAGCGAATCGAGGACAGCATCGTGCCGGTGTTGTCGTATCTGGTTTGGGTTGTCAACGACAACCAGGCGAAGCAACTCGGTGAAGGGATCGGCGAGATTCCCAGCGTTGTCGGGGTAACCGTCAAGTTGTCTGACGGAGTGACTCTCTACCGTTGGGTGGATGACCGCTATGGGAAAAGTGACGATGAGGTGGAGCGGCGTGACGGTGTTGTTGTCTACTGGCCCCTGGAGTATGCACGGGGAGACGAGTCGTTTTCCCTTGGAACGTTGCAAGTGACGTTTTTACCTCCCTGGCGGTACGCGGCGGTCATCGACGGTCTGTACGCCCAGATTATTCCCAACTTCATGCTGGCAGCGTTTGTCCTGCTGGTCGTTGCCCTGGCGTTTCGTCGCCAGATATCTCACCCCTTGCAGAAGCTTCAGCACGACCTGGAAGCGTTGGACCTTACGCAGGCGTTGCCGTGGTGGTGGACGGACGCCCGCAGAAACGATCGAAATATCGAAACGAGCACGGTTCGCGCCGTGGTCACCAATTCGTCGGCGCGCATTCGGCAGGAGATCGAAGAGCGAAAGGCGTCCGAACGGAAGCTGGAACGGTGGCTCACAGAGAAAGACGTTCTCCTGCGGGAAATCCACCATCGCGTGAAGAACAACCTGCAGGTGGTCATCAGCTTGCTGGCTCTGCAACGCCGGGCGATCTCGGAAGACGCCGCGCGATGCGCACTGGAAGACAGCGAGCGGCGGGTGATGAGTATGTCACTGGTCCACGAGCTTCTGTACCGCGGTGACGATCTGGCAGCGATCCGGCTGAACGAATATCTGACCGATCTGACCCACGCGATTGTGGCCACCGCCGTTCATGACCAGTTGGAAATCATTCCCCAGTTCAGTTTCGCCGCGGAGCGCCCGCTTCCACTTGACATCGCGATTCCACTGGGAATCGTTGTGACAGAAATACTCACCAATGCGGCGAAACACGCGTTCACCGGACGGCACCGCGGGACGCTCACCATTTCCACCACAGGAACCGATGACGAACATCTGAGCGTGACGATCTGCGACGACGGGTGCGGTATGCCCGATGTTGACCGGATACCCGGCTCGTCCCTCGGCATGGAACTGGTGGGCACCCTGTGCCATCAGCTGGAGGCGGCGTGGAAGCTCACACCCGGACCCGACGGCGCCCCCGGGTTCGCCGGTACTGCGGATGCCGTCGGCACCTGTTTCTCCCTTACAATGGCGGAGCATCCAGCGTCGCAGCCGCCTTCGCCGCCGCAGCCCTGAAACGGTGGGAATTACTCGGGCGCCGCAGCGTGAGATTCAAACGAATCCTTGAGCTGTGCGGCGGTCTGCAGGCCCGTCTGGATATCGGTTATCTCGCCCTCGCCGTCCAGAAACAGAAGCGTCACCCGCCGCTGCGTGGTGTACCGCCGGGCAAAGCGTTCGCCCGCATCGGTGTGGATATCGGCGACGCGGATTACCAGCTGGTCGTCGGAGAAGTCATCCTCAATGCGTTCGATATTGGCGCGCAGCTCCGAACATACCGGACAGGTGGTGTCGTGTACCTGGACCACCGCGGGAACCCCTTGCCCCACTGCGGTAAGATCATGCACCCGGTCTTCACTCCGCTCAACTGCGGCGATTGTAGCTCCCAACCCCAGCGCGATAAGAACCACAACAGCGCCGATGACGGCGATCCGCTTGTGACGTCTGCGGGCGGCGTGGCGCGCCTTTTCATCCCGCCGTTTTGCCTGGTTTTCCGGTGAGCCCGGTTGGGTATGTTTTTTTGAACTTGACTTTGCCATGCTTTAATTCCTTACACAGATTGTAATCTTTTAGAAACATACATCGGCAGGCGGAATTCGGCAACACCGGATCGTGTCCATTCGCTGCACCCGCGGGACGGAGTCGCCGTGGAATCATACGCGCGGGCGGCTGCACAGCGTCAGTACACCCGAACCGCCGAGGCTTTGAACGACGCCCACAGGCGTGTACCCGGGGTGACACCGAATTCGGAGACTGATCGGGCGGTGATTACGACGCGAAGGGGAAAGCCACAGTCAAGCTCAATCCGGAAAAGTTGATCGCGTGTTTCCGTGACGGTGGTGACGGTGCCGGGCAGGTGGTTTTGCGCACTGGTGGTGATCTCTTCGCGGGAGAGAATAATGTCGTCCATGCGAATCACCGCGGTGGTATAGGTGCCGCTGATCGCCGGGCAGAGGATTTCCTGACCGGTGGTAACGCGAAAGCGGCCGATGTGCCCGTCACCGGGGTCCTCCATTTGACCCCGGACGATGTTCACCGACAACGGCTGCACCCGGCCGGCGCCGAGCGGTACGATCACGTCGGCGAGGCGGTAGGCGGAGTGGTGGTTGTGGGTGGTCATGATGACCGTGGCGCCCGCCGCGGCGCGCTCGGTGAGGACCTGTTCCACCAGCTCCACCGAGTCCGCGTCGATATTGGAGGTTGGTTCGTCGAGGAGCAGGACCGGCGGGTTGAGGACCAGGGCGCGGGCGATGGCGGCGCGTTGTTTTTCAC
>JAQIBO010000196.1 GCA_027859055.1 Spirochaeta sp. | reverse complement strand
GTTCTCAGCCTTGCGTTTGGGCCCGCCGTTTTTGAACAGGTCCTCGCCGGAGCCCATACCGCGGACAAAGCGGCGATGAACGCGGACATTACCGCAAACGCGACGCTCCTTGACGCGATGATCGGTGTATACGAGCGCAACGTCCTCGGCATGCCAACCACTGCGGTGCTCCCGTACAGTCAGGCGCTGAGCCGCTTTCCCGCCCATCTTCAGCAACTGGACATGGAATCCAACGGGAAAAGCGTCAACCGCGACGGCGAACCGGTCGCGTACTCCACCGGGCCGATCGTGTTCGGTGAACCGGGAACCAACGGACAGCACAGCTTCTATCAGCTGCTGCACCAGGGCACCGATCCGATTCCGCTGCAGTTTATCGGCTTTCACGAATCGCAAATCGGCACGGACACCCATTACGAGGGAACCACCAGCCAGACCAAGCTGAACGCCAACCTCGCCGCACAGATCGTCGCATTCGCGATGGGCAAGCGCGACGCCAATCCGAACAAGAGCTTCGTCGGGGGGCGCCCGTCGTCCCTGATCTTTGGTAAGCGCCTGACGCCGGAGGCGCTTGGGGCGCTTCTCGCGCACTACGAGAACAAGGTGATGTTTCAGGGGTTCGTGTGGAATATCAACAGCTTCGACCAGGAGGGAGTGCAACTTGGAAAGATCCTGACCAAAACGCTTCTCAGCGGGAAACCGAGTGCCCAGCTCAGCGCGTACGCCGAACTCCTGCAGGTGACGTAACTTTTTCATTTTTCTTCGCGATTTGTTTGACATTTGGTTGGCGCTGCGTAATATTTGGAGTAGATGGAATCAAGGGGCACAGCCCCGCTGGAGGTTGCATATGAGAGACGTTCCACCGGAAGGGCGGGGCTGATTCGGGAGTTCTCAATCACCGGATCAGCGAATTCATTCGACCAACTTACGCCGCGTTGCGGTAAATACAGTGGATTCCTGGATTGCCTTGCGTAGGCAATGAAAAAGGAAACTCCAACGGCCGGTAGTGAGTACCGGCCGTTTTTTTTGTGTCCGCATCTTTGCATCGTATATAGAACCGTGTTGCAAAACCTCGGATAAGTCCTTGTAGCAGCGGCAATAATGGTAATCACATCGGTTGGAATGTGTAAAACCTTACGCGAGCGGCGTTTGACCCGGGTTTTGCAACACGATTGTGGATACTACAAAAGGTGCGTTCAGCAGTCACACATCCGAATCGGTTGATGCGTGGTTTCAAGAACATCCCGCCACAGCGAACCCTCGGGTTCCACCCGCTTCCGCTCGGACACCGCCACTTCCATCGGAATATGGACAAACCGGTCGTTCAGAAGCCCGACGATCAGCTGCGTCTTACCGCTCATCGCCGCGTGGACCGCGTTGTTTCCAAGGCGTGAGCAGTACACGCTGTCGGTTGGCACCGCTTCGGCGCTCCGGATGATATAGCTCGGGTCGATATACTTCAGACTGAACGGCGTGCCTTTAGCGGTAAAATGTCGGGCAATCTCCCCTTTCAGAAACAGTCCGATATCGCTGAGGCGGCGGTTGCCGCTTGGATCGGTGGTATCCGAATCGGGAAGCAGATCCTGCCCCGCCCCTTCGGCGACGATAATCACCGCGTGGCGGCGCCGTTCCAATCGCTGTTCCAGCAATCGCAGCAGGCCTTTTTCTCCCTCCAACTCAAAGGGGACCTCCGGAATCAGCACAAAGTTGGATTCATGGCTGGCCAGCGCGGTATGGGCGGCGATAAAGCCGCTCTCCCGTCCCATCAGCTTCACCAGACCGATGCCGTTTATCGCGGAGTGCGCTTCCGTATGTGCGGCGGTCACCGCTTTGGTCGCCTCGGACACCGCCGTCTCAAAACCGAACGAGCGGTCGATAAAGCTGAAGTCGTTGTCAATCGTTTTGGGAATTCCGA
Organism: Spirochaeta sp.; assembly: GCA_027859055.1. Lineage (GTDB taxonomy): Bacteria > Spirochaetota > Spirochaetia > DSM-27196 > Alkalispirochaetaceae > Alkalispirochaeta. Next base: position 10,106 of record JAQIBO010000196.1, on the reverse strand, counting down.
TCACGCTGATTTTCATACCACGCCGCTCGATCTCCCGAGCGATCGCCAGGGCGCCTTTCTGGGTCCCGTCGCCCCCGATCGTGAACAGAACGTTCAAGTTGAGCCGCTCAATCGAATCAACGATATCTTCCGTTCGTTCGCCACCGCCGCGGCTGGACCCGAGAACAGTCCCCCCCATCTTGTGGATGTCATCCACGTACTCGGGGTTGAGATCCACCGTCGGGCCGGCGCTTTCCGGCAAAAACCCGGAATACCCGAACCGAATTCCGCTGATGCGGTGTACGCCGTAGCGGTACCAAAGGCACCGGGTGATCGCCCGAATCACGTCGTTGAGTCCCGGGCACAGACCTCCGCATGTGACGATTCCCGCGTGGACGTGGCCGGGAGAGAAGTAGATGTGTTGCCGCGGCCCCGCCTTTTCAAGCAGTCCGTTCTCCACCTCCGCAGCGGCGTCGGGATCGGGGATGTCCACGTCGTAGAGACCACGCTCCTTCTCGGACACGTAGTTGGCGATATCGTCGCCGAGTACATGCGAATACGGTATCGGCGAGGGTATTTTGGGGACTCCCAGGGTACGGACAGAAAAATTTTGCTTCACAATGCACTCTCCGCGCCTATGCTACTACATGCGCCCGCCCGGTTCCAGCGGGTAACAAGAGTGCTTGACCGGGCATCGCCAAGAGACTACCCTCCCCATCGTGAACGTTTTAGTAGTTGGTGGTGCCGGATATATCGGCAGCCACGTGGTCCGGGCGCTCCTTGACGCGTCCCATACGGTCAGGGTGTACGACAACCTCTCAAGTGGCCTGCGCCGAAACCTCCAGCCCGAAGCCGAGTTTGTGCATGGCGATATCGGCGACGCGCTGGCGCTCCGAAGCGCGATGCGCGGTATCGACGCGATCGTCCACCTCGCCGCGTTTAAAGCCGCGGGGGAATCGATGATCGCGCCGGAGAAGTATTCGATCAACAACATCTCCGGTACGATCAACCTGCTCAACGCCGCAGCGGACATGGATGTTCACAGGATCGTGTTCTCCTCCAGCGCCGCGGTGTACGGAGAGCCGGAATACCTCCCCGTCGACGAGACGCATCCGACAAACCCGACCAATTACTACGGCTTCACCAAGCTCGAAATCGAGCGGATTATGGCGTGGTACGATTCTCTGCGCGGGATCCGGTTTGCGGCGCTCCGGTATTTCAACGCCGCAGGCTACGATACTCAGCGGCGAATCACCGGGCTGGAACAGAACCCCGCCAATCTGTTGCCGGTTATCATGGAAGTTGCCGTAGGTCGACGACCGGCACTCAAGGTGTTTGGCGACGATTACGAGACCGTCGACGGCACGGGAGTTCGCGATTATATCCACGTCACCGACCTGGCCGATGGACACGTTCGCGCTGTCGATAAACTGGCGGAGGAGGACCGTTCTTTTACCGTGAATCTCGGTAGCGAAACCGGCCTCAGTGTGCTTCAAATCGTGGAGGCCGCACGCAACGTGACCGGCCGTCCGATCGCTACCGAAATCGTTGCCCGGCGTCCCGGGGATCCCGCCAGGCTGACCGCATCGGCCACGCAGGCGCGGGAAACGCTGGGATGGACGGCGCGGTACAGCGACGTGGAATCTCTCGTTCGCACCAGCTGGTTCGCATACCAGCAACTGCTGGCGTAGCTATGGCGCAGCCACTGGCGTAGCCACTGGCGTAGCCACTGGCGCAGCCACTGGCGCAGCCACTGGCGCAGCCGCCGGTCATGGCGGGGCGAGCCGCCCCGAACCGGGAGCGCGCCTTACCCGCTCCCGCGCGAATCCTGGTGACCGGGAGCGAGCTCAAACGCGGGGCAGTGGTGACCGGTGTTTTCGTACACGACGAGACTGGGGAGACGCTTCGTCTTTATGCCGAACGCCGTGCACGCCCGGGGAAAACGTGGGTTCCACGTAACAGTGAAATGCCTGCACTGCAGACAGTTTGGTGCGCGATCAGGAGTCTCTTGTGCCATACCTTCCCGGCCAGTATATCCCGAAAAAAACGGTGCCACCACAATTTACGGTGGACAACGCCCCGGTGATATCCTACGCTTATAGGAGGAGGTGAGGTTACCTATGCAAACCCATTTCTATCTCTCCATTTCTCCAATTGAAGCGCTTATCGCCTCACAACTGGAACCGGAAGCGTTCGGACGGTACATGGCTATCGGAACCAAAAACGGATCTCACGAGTACATCATGTTTATCGAGGTCTCCGGTGAGTTCGGCTCCGATTTCGACTGGGAGTACGCCCGCACACGGTGCGTCAGCCACGAAAACGGGGAGCCCAAGCATTCCCTGTGGATGAGCGTGTATCGCGTGCTGGAACATATCCCGACGGACGTCATGGGCGCTATGTACCTCACTACCGCCGATGGACGCTCTCTTGTCCTGGAACAGGCCGGCAGATACATCCCGGAAGATCGGCCCTTTCATGTGTACCAGGAGCTGACTCCCCTCACTCCGCTGGTTGTAAGTTCCCTGGATCCGGCGGGGTTTGCGGCATCGCTCACCAACCCGGACGAGCACGTCTCGGTACCGCGGGTCGCCTTTGCCGACCTCAAGGTGATCGATTTTGACGACATGACAACAACGGGAAACATCGGCGCTGCGTACGACCGCAATCTGGAACATCTGAAAGAGTGTATCCGGGATGTCACCTCCTCGGCGGGAAAACCGAGCAAGAACGTGGAGCGTTCGGTCGGCGCCTTCTCGTATCAGATCATCGGAGACGGCGTCTTTATCGGCGATCGCACCGGTGTCGTCATGTATGAAATGCCCGATATCACGTCAATTCGGCGCAATCACTACGAGTGGGGACGTTCAGCGATGCTTTTTTGACCGTATTCTTATGCGGTTGACCTTTTAATCCCGGCTACTCAAGGCTATAATGGCTGAAATGGAAGGAGAAACGGAATGCGCAAATTAATTGTATTGAGTATCTGCGTGCTGGTCGCTGTCGGCACAGTGGGCGCGCAACAGAAACGCATCTTTAACGATGGCCAGGTCGATTTTGCTCCGAGCGCTGCACGTTTTGTTCTTGCCGCCGATGAAATGGAATCAAATCTGCAGGAGATCCAGTACAGCATCAACGGTGGCGAGACAATGGTGTACGACGAGCCGATTCGAATCGAGGAAGAGGGCCGCCACGTAATCACCTATCGCGCCGTCGATGTGATGGAAAACGTGTCGGGAGAAAAGGTCTACACGGTCGTGATCGATGACACACCGCCCGCGCTGAGCGGAACCGCACGGGGTGCCGGCTTCGTGGAAGATCAGACCGCCTATCTGCGGGGTGACACGGCGATTATCCTGAACGCCTCGGACGACAGCTCCGGTGTTGAAGGGGTCTACGTCAGCCTCGACGGCGACAACTTTTTCCGCTATCAGGATGTCGCGTTTATCGATGAAGAGGGCGAGCACACCGGGTACGCCTACACGGCGGACAACGTCGGCAACCGGTCCCGGGAATTTTCGATCCGCGGATGGGTCGATAACACGGCGCCTGAGGTGCGTATCGTTCCCCGTCGGCCGCTTGCCGTCATCCAGGGTGAGCGCTACAGCCGCCGGGACAACGAGTTTGCGGTCCGTGCTACCGACGAGATCTCCGGAGTGGGCGAAATCCACGTATCCGTAGACCGCCAGGAGTTTGCCACCTATTCCGGTCCGATCTCGTTCTCTGGTGCCGGCTACCGCACGATCAGGGCACGAGCGGTCGACCGCCTCGGCAACGTCAGCGCTACCGTGGAACTCGGGTTCTACGTGGACGTTGATACACCGGATCCGCAACTGCGCGCGATTATCGAAGAATAGTCTTTGTCGAATCATCACGACGATGAAATGCGGGCCAACCGGTGCTATCTGGTTGGTCCGTTTTTGTCTGAAACCCGCGCGACGGCGCGGGCGAGCCTGCAGGAGCTTGGCGGTCTCTGTGAGGCTGCCGGCCTTGAGCCTGTCGCCGGTGAACTTGTCCGCACCCGGACGGTTAACCCGGCGCTCTACCTTGGAACGGGACAGACCGACCGCATCATCTCTCGCGCAGAGGAACACGGTGCCGGACTGATCGTGTTTGATACGACCCTCTCTCCGGTTCATCTCCGCAACTGGTCGCGACGCGCCCATTGCGAGGTCTACGACCGCCATGCGGTCATCCTCGAGATCTTTTCCCGGCGCGCGCGTACGCGGGAAGCGCAGCTCCAGGTGGAACTGGCCCGCGCGCGGTATACCCAGTCACACCTGGTCGGCATGTGGCAGCATCTGAGTCGCCAGGGAGGCGGCAGCCGGCTTGCCCGGGGCGAAGGGGAAAAACAGATCGAGATGGACCGCCGCCGCCTTGCGCAGCGCGTCCATCGCGCGACGGCGGATCTGAAACGGGTTTCCCGGCAGCGGGAACTACGCCGTCGCAGCCGTGATCGCTACGCCCGGATCACTCTTGTCGGATACACAAACGCTGGAAAATCTTCGTTACTCAACACGTTAACCGGCGCGGACGTCCACACCGCAAATCAGCTCTTTGCCAGTCTTGACCCCACCACACGTCGCCTGGAATACGCCGAGGGGCCGCCACTGTTGATAAGCGACACAGTCGGATTTGTGCGTCGTCTGCCACCGGATCTGGTAGATGCGTTTCACTCGACGCTGGAAGAAGTCGTGGAAGCGACCGCCCTCATCATCGTCCTTGATGCCGCGGATCCCGATGTTGAGCGGCATTACGACACGACCAGGGAAATCCTTGGCGAGCTTGGCGCGGCGGAGATTCCCCGGGTTCTCGTGTTGAACAAGATCGACGAACTGACGCCGGATGCGCGCAGAACCGCCGGTCTCATCGATATTGCCGGGCAACCGGATGCGGTCTTCAAGGTTTCCGCCCGGACGGGAGAGGGGATACGCCAACTGCGGGAGTTCCTCTTGCGGTACCGACAGCCCGATTGATACGATCAACGCCGTGGAATACCTGTATACGCACGAATACGCCTCACCAATCGGTCCACTGTATCTGGCGGTTGATCGGCAGGGAGTCGCCCACCGGATCACATTTCATGACTTTCGGCCGGCTCTGAATCGGGATGACTGGAGCACGAACAAATACGCGTGCGGAGAGTTGGAGTACCAGCTGGAAGAGTATTTTGCCGGGTCCCGACGGCACTTTACGGTGGAAATCGCAACTGAAGGAACCGATTTTCAGCGCGCCGTGTGGGGACGGCTTCAGAAAGTCGCCTACGGGCACACAATCAGCTACAGCACGCTGGCGCAAAAGATCGGGCGTCGCGATGCGGCCCGTGCGGTTGGGCAGGCGGTGGGCGCCAATCCGGTGGTGATCCTCATCCCGTGCCACCGAGTTATCCGTGCCGACGGCTCCCCCGGGGACTACGCGCGGGGCACCCTCCCATTGGAACGCGGACGACAGATAAAAAACCGGCTTCTCGACATCGAGGGAGCGGCGCAGTAACCGGTTCCCCGGAAATCAGCCTCCACCACCCTTCCCTGCGTACACCTGGAGCAACTGGACCAGATAGTACAGCTGTTTGTACATCACACTCATCCGTTCTTTCAACGAATCTTCAATTTCGCTATCCAGCTCTTTCCAGTTTGTAATGATCTGGTGCTCTTTCCGGTCGATATCCTCGATGAGGAGTTTCAGGTTTTTCCCGATAATGATCAGGTTCTGCGCCGCCTCGTTCACCAGGCGAAGGACTTTCCCGTTGATCTGGTCCAGAAGCTCCCGAATCAGTTTCTGCGAGCTCCGGTCCCGGTCAACGACGCGGCCAAGAGCACGCCGGACTTTCTGGCCAAGCTCACCCTCGGCGCCCAGATCCTCGTCCAGCTTGATGATCTGCTCCGAAACGCCAAGCACGCCGTGATACGCGTCGGAGATCTGCGTCGACTGCACGTTGGTTACCCATTTGCCCCGCACAATCAACAGATCCTGAACGATTTCGCGCACATCCTTCTTGAAAAAGTCGAGCAGGTACGCCTTGAGATAGTTCATCGCCTCGGTGTGCAGATACTCCGCCCCGTCGAGACGCTGAAACTGGGCGTTCGCCTTGTCCGTATAGTTTTTGGTACGGGCAACAACGGTTGTCCCGAAAACCTGCTTCACCAGCTGTTCAATCTTGTTGTTCCGACGCTCGGAGCTGATCTTCTGGAGCGTCGACTCGACCTCGCTCTTCACCTCAGTGAGATACGGCTCCACAATCCGGTAGTTTCGGGCCTGCACCTTGGCGGTCCAGTACGGGTCGTCCGCAGCGTGTTGCACGATCTGCTCCAGAACGCCGCTATCCAGAACCGCCCGGAGCATTTTCCAGATCTTGCGCCACTGGTCGCGGTCAACAACTTCAACGTTTCGATACACCGCCAGCACGTCAAAAACCGCGTCCCAGTCCGCCTCCAGGGGCAGTGCCCCGGCGACGTCGAGGAAATCTCGTATATCGTCAACGACGTACTCTGCGTCGATCGGCTCAAATTTCGGTTTGTACGTGAAGCTGTCTTCACTGATCGCCGAATCGATCTTTTTGAGGGTGAAGTAGTAGTCGAAGTGACAGAAATCAACAAATGTCCGGAGGTCGCTGTACAGCGTGTTAACCCGCTTGACCTTATTGGCGTCAAAACTTCCGACGAGGTCGATCATCCGATCTTTCACCTGGTCGGCAACGGTTTTCATATCGCTGGTGCGTACCTGCTCGCGAATAACGCGCTCGTCGAGGTTATCGCGAATCTCGTGCTGACGCTCATCCATCAGCGAATCGATCACCACCATCTTGAGGGCGCCACCGGTTTCACTGGTCTGCACAAGTTTGCGTACCGCTGAAATGGACTTGTAGATCTCGTAGAGAAACCGTCCGAACGGGGGCTGGATCTCTTTGCCGCGCGGCTTGTAGAACTTGTACTTGTCTTTTGAAAGGTTCTTTCCGAGGGTTTTCAGGACACGCTTCTTCTGGCGGTCAGAATCCCCCACCCCGAAGAAGATTGAGAGGATCCGCTCTATCAGATTCCCATCGTCACTGTCCTGTCCAGATGTCTGTTTGGCGTCATTCTCTCGTTCGGGCACACATTTACATTACGCCATTGCGACCTTTACCGTCAATTCAAATATCGTTTATAGTTTTTCCATGAACCCACTGGCTCGTGCTCTCAATGACACTCTCGCAAATACGGTTGTCGCCCGCGTTTTTTCCGATTTGGGCCGGCGCATGTACTTCCCGAAAGGAATCGTCGCCCAGGCTGCGGAAGCGAAGTCCAAAGCGACGAAGTTTAACGCCACCGTCGGGATGGCTTACGCTGACGGCGCCCCGATGACCCTGCCGCTGATCCGGGAATTGACCGGCAACCTGCCAACCGCAGAAACGGTTGCCTATGCACCGACACCGGGCGTGCCCGCGTTGCGGGACGCGTGGAAAGAGCAGATGCTTGCCAAAAACCCCGACCTTGCCGACGTACCAACAACACGGCCGATGGTTGTTCCCGGTCTCACCGCCGGCATCACGATGACCGCCGATCTTTTTACCGGTTCCGGGGATACCCTGTTGCTTCCGGATCTTTTCTGGGGCAACTACCGGCTTATCTTTGAGGAGCGGCGGCAATGTACGATGCGGGAGTTCACGTTCTTTGATGCCGCCGGTGCGTTTGATCGAACCGCGTTCGCCGACGGCGCCCGCGCAGCCGCATCCAACGGGAAGCTCACCGTTATTTTGAATTTTCCCAATAATCCCGCCGGTTTCACACCAGGTTCCGGTGACGTTACGTTCATCCGCGACACCCTTGTACAACTCGCCGACTCTGTTCCGGTCACGATTATTACCGATGACGCCTATTTCGGGCTCTTTTACGACGATAACGCCTATACGCAATCGCTGTTCACCCTCATGGCCGACGCCCACCCCAATATCCTGGCGGTGAAAGTTGACGGCGCGACGAAAGAGGATTACGTCTGGGGTTTTCGCGTGGGCTTTGTCACGGTGGCGTTTCAGGGTATGACCGCCGAACATTCCGCCGCGATAGAGCAGAAACTCACCGGCGCGATTCGTTCCATGGTCAGCAACTCCAGCGTGCTATCCCAGTCGATACTGTTGCGGGCGTTCGCCCATCCCCAGTACGAACAGCAGAAGCAGGCCGCCTTCGAACTGCTTGAAGGTCGTTTCCGGACGCTTCAGGATATCCTTGCCGCGAAAGAGCGGGAGGGGCGGGCGCCTCAACTGCAGCCGCTGCCGTGCAACTCCGGCTACTTCATGAGCTTTCGGTGCAACGGCCTCAGCGCGGAGGCATTGCGGGTCAAGCTGCTTGAGTCCGGAGTTGGTACGATCTCCGTGAAAGATCAGTTCCTCCGGATCGCCTTTGCCGGTGTTGACCGGGAGGTGCTTCCCGAACTGTTTGAAGATGTGTTCACCGCTGCGGAGTCGTTCGGCTGATCTTCGTGAGAATATTTTCCCGGATCGGGGTGGGGCTGTCCGTCCTGCTCAGTCTCGCCAGTTGCAGCGCCCCGACGGATGACCCCCTGATTGTCTGGAGCAACGTCAGCGATACCGCGTTTTTCGTCGAGCGGTACAATCTGGTATCGGACACTCCGGTTCATTTTCGGTATATTGAAAATCTGACCGAGACGCTGACCCAGGAGACGATCGAGGCCGATCTTGTGATCGGTCGATGGGTCAATACGCCCGGCGTTAATACCCGTATGACCCCGATTGGCGGCAAAGGTTCCACGGATACGGAGGGGGCACGGGCGCTCCGGTCCCGCTCCGGGTCTCCGGGACAGGCGATCGCTGCTCCGTTCGCGGCGGCAACGTCGACGTGGATACCGCTCTCCTATAATCTTCCGGCGGTTGTCTACGCAACTGAACATTTCCGCATGGAACCCTCTTTTGCCGTAACGTTTACCGGACTCTCCGATGCACTCCGCCCGACAGCAGCCAATTCGGAGCCGCCCCCGGTATTTGCTCCAACCGCATCACGGGACGGAATGTACGCAATCTATCGCAGCCTCGGTTTTTCTCCCGGCGTGGACGAGGCGGGAACGCCCCAGTGGCAACGACGGGACCTGCAGCGTGCGATAGACACGGTGACGCAATGGCTCACGGACCAGTACGGTTCCCCCGAAGAAGAACGAGCCTACGTACGGGATTTTTTGTACGATCCACCCGTTCGACGAATCGAGGCGAACCGGACTGGCGCGGTGTACCAGGATAGCGCAACGTTGTTTTCGTGGTCCTTTCTGGAAGACCGCCGCCTCGATTTCCGGTGGCTCGCCGATGATCAGCAGCGGATTGCGGTGACCGATAACATCGTCTACGCCGGTATCCCCGCGGACAGCGACGCGCCGTCCGCAGCAACGGCGCTCCTGAAATGGCTCACAACCCCGGCGGTTCAGGTCGAACTCGTTGAAGCAAAAGTCACCGCCCGGATCGATACGTTTGGCTTTTTTGACGGGTTTTCGACGATTCCCGACGTCAATACGGAGATGATCCATGTGGTGTATCCCCAGTTGACCGGCAGAGTTCCTGCGCCGGGAGTCCTGACGGTTCCCACCACGCAACCGCGATACTGGAACGAGGCGGTGGAACGGATCGTCGCGCCGTTTTTTGCCCGTCCCGGAGATGCGTCAGTCCTTGAACAGGAAATTCGGCGCTGGTATCTTCAGCGCGGAGACTGATCCCACGTTTGATTGACAGATCCTGAGAGTACCCCTACACTTAAAGAGATATAAAATAATCTCTTCATGGAGGTGCCTTATGGCAACTGTTGAGCTAAAGAATCTCAACAAGGTGTACGACAACGGCTTTCACGCCGTCAAGGACGCCAACATCAGTATCAAGGATCGCGAATTTGTGGTTCTTGTCGGTCCCTCGGGCTGCGGAAAAACGACCACGCTGCGCATGGTAGCGGGTCTTGAGGACATCAGCGGCGGCGATCTGATGATCGACGAAAAGCGGGTAAACGACATCCCGCCCAAAGATCGGGACATCGCGATGGTGTTCCAGAACTACGCGCTCTATCCGCACATGACGGTCGCCGACAACATGGCGTTCTCGCTCAAGCTGCGCCGCACCGACACCGCGATCGTCAAGCAGCGCGTCGACCGGGCGGCCG
>JAQIBO010000168.1 GCA_027859055.1 Spirochaeta sp. | reverse complement strand
TTCAACATTGCCGAACTGCAACGCCTGCAAGACAAGTTTGCTCGAGCAACCAATGTGGCATCAGTCATCACGCGTCCTGATGGTACCCCTATCACCGAACCTACGAACTTCTGCAGCCTTTGTAGCGACATCATCCGCAAAACCGAAATCGGCCGCGCTAACTGCCTTGAATCGGATGCCGTGCTGGGGCAACCAAACCCGAGTGGGCCAACGGTGCAACCTTGCCTAAGCGGCGGGCTCTGGGATGCCGGTGCGGCAATCTCCGTGGGCGGCCATCACATCGCCAACTGGCTTATCGGACAAGTGCGCGACGAAGAGCAGAGCGAGGAAAAAATCCGGGCTTATGCAGAGGTTATCGGCGCCGATGAACACGCGCTGGTGCAAGCCTTCCGAGAAGTGCCTGCCATGTCGCATCAACAATTCAAGCAGGTTGCTGACGCACTCTTTGTCATCGCGACCCAGCTTTCAAGCGTGGCTTACCAGAATGTGCAACAGGCACGGCTCATCACAGAGCGCAAGCAGGCGGAGGAGGAACTCAGAAGATTCAAGACCATTTCAGACAATGCGGTGTACGGCCAGGTGATTGCTGATCTACAGGGGAACTTGCGCTATATCAACAGGTTCTTTGCCAATATTCATGGCTACGAGCCGGAGGATCTTATAGGAAAACATTTTTCCCTGTTTCACAACGAGAAACAAATTGACGCAGCAAATGCGCTGATTGCCACGATGCTTCGGGAAGGGCACTTCGCCCCAACCACCGTCTGGCATTGCCATCGCGATGGTACGGAATTCCCCATGCTGATGAGCGGCATCGTGGTCCATGATGATTACGGAAACCCGCAATACATCGCCGCTTCTGTGGTCGATGTAACGCTTCAACTGCAAACGGAAAATGCTCTCCAGTCGACTGTTTATGAACTCAAGAAGTCACAGGAGGTAGCCAGAGTCGGCAGCTGGGTCTGGCATATCCCGCAGAACCGGGTTGACTGGTCTGACGAGATGTACAGAATCTTCGGCATTGATAGAGATCGATTCAGCGGCGACCTTCCCCAGCTCATCAACGACTGTATCCACCCGGATGATCAGGCCGAGGTTGCCCGCTCGAACAGATCCGTCATGGAACAGAAGTCCCCAATACCTGTCGAGTACCGTATTATCCGACCTGACGGTAGTGTCCGCACCGTCTGGGCCGAAGCGGGTGAACTGGAACTTGATGAGGCTGGAAAACCGATCCTTCTGCGGGGTATCGTCCATGACATCACGGCGCGCAAACAAGCCGAGGCGGAGATCCAGAAGCAAGTCACCGAAAAAGAGACGCTTCTGCGGGAAGTCCATCACCGTGTGAAAAACAATGTAGCTACTATAGAGAGCTTCCTATCATTGCAGATAGGAGATTCGGACTCTGCTGAAGTGAAAGCCGCGCTGCAGGCGGCAATTTCGCGGGTTCAAAGCATGCGGGTTCTTTACGATAAGCTATTGTTGAGCAAGGACCTTCGTGAGGTATCGATCAAGGCCTATGCAGAAAGCCTTATTGAATCGCTTGTTATGTTTTTTGACGTGGGAAAGAACGTTGTCGTCGATAAGCACGTCACGGATTTTGCCATTCCGGTAAAGCAAGCGACTTCTCTCGGCATAATCCTCAATGAGCTTCTGACCAATGTATTCAAGTACGCATTCAAAGATCGTGAGGATGGAGTGGTGTCTATATCCATCGATAAGGAAAATGGAAACGTGAAACTCATCATCCAGGATAACGGTGTCGGATTTGACGAACGAGCTTTGAGAAACGAATCACCCGGGTTTGGTCTTACCGTAATCAGGATGCTGGTTGAGCAATCAGGTGGCACCTACAGCCTATCGAATGACAATGGAGCCAGGAGTGTCGTGCGGTTTGAATTGTAGTTCCATGGACTTTTTCCCCTGAATGGAAAGATTTGCGGGCGGGGAACATGCTCTCTGGTTTTATAAGGAACGTCGAGGTCGGCAAGAATACATGAGACCATCGCAACGAAGTTTTTGCGAAAGTGATGCACGGGGCTGTCGGGATTGATGTCGATGACGAAGGTGAGGAGGGTCCGGTCATTGGCAAAGAGCATAGCCGGTGATCCTGCAATCTCGATCAGGTTGGCATGCCAGGAATCGAGGATACGGTCGCTTGTCTCACTGTCTCTGATTTCTTCTTTTGTGAGTTCGAGCCGCTTCTGTAGGTTCTTCGTACATCGAATGAGCTGCATGGGCCAAGATTACCGTGTGTGACGAAACCGGGGTAGGGTCCACCTGAGATAATTGTCCCGATAAGAGGATCTGCCGGTGGCGACTATCTCCCGGACGTCCCGCGCATACAGTGTCCGAATCCCGAATGTGGGAGCGTTGGATTATCGGGGCGAACATATGTGATATTTGGATATTACGCGTGAGAAATACGCATATAATCGATAACTGGAATAATTAGTTTTTACGTGATAAATTCTTCATCAATACAATTAGAGGAGTATTTATGACAAAGAAAAAAATGGCGAGCAAGGTTTTTGGTGTCGCCCTCGTCCTCGCTACCGTAACGGCGTGTACGACAGTTCCGGAGGATATGCACTCCGGTTCCGTTCCAGATCGTGAAGACAGGAATTTTGGAGTGCTGGTACTTTCTGACCTTGCAGACAACGAGGAAACAGCTGCTTATGTAACTGGCGTGTCTCAAGCGGCGGGCACGCAGAAGATTATTCCTGACGTTCCCGATGCAGTCCGCACGGTAATTCTGGCGGACCCAAGAAATCTCGAATGGGTTGTCGGCCTGATGGACGTGGCAGGAGACATGATCAACTTTGATACGCTCATACTGGCAATTCCACGTCATGACGTACAAGTCACCACGATTCTGGGAATCTTCAATCGGACGCAGGAGGTAATCGCTACCGAAGCGTTCACTGTCGATCTCGAGAAGGAAGAGCTCATGTCTTACATTCAGGATCATAGCTCCTATAACGAAAAGGCCGGCCTGGGTTCAATAACCAATGCAGCGAATGCTGCCACCAACGAGCTGCTTCAGGAAATGGAATAGCCTCCGCTCCATCGCCGGGAATGCGCCCGGCGGTGGCTACTACCCAACTACGGTCCGGTGGCGTTACTCCCACTCGCCTGACCGGGAACAATACCGTTACAAGGCGGAGGCGTGGACAGTGAACAACAACGAAACCGCAGACGTGAACACGCTTCTCGACACCATCGATGCCAGTTGGCCGGCCGGGCAGAGATGGCGCTGAGGTTGTGTGCGCATGAGGGCTATATGTCTTTGCGTTGGGTGTTCATAACTGTGTTATTGGTCCTGGTTCCCTTCTTCGCGTTCAGTGAGACCGAAACTGTAAAACAGCAGCTCAACGCGATCGATCCGTGGCTGGATGGTTACATGGACGCCCACCTCGAGGCCTACTGGATTCCTGGTGCTGCAGTAGCTGTTGTCACCGATGAACGGTCAATTATTCGGGGGTACGGGTTTCGGGACCCGATTGCAGGAACACCGGTAGATCCACAGAACACGATGTTTCGGATCGCGTCGATTACGAAGACGTTTACCTGGGCGGCAGTGATGGCGCTGGTCCAGGAGGGAACGCTCGATCTTGATCGCGATATCTCCTACTGGGTGGATAGTTCTGTCTTCCCCGCCACCGGACGTCCCGAGATAACCCTGAGAGATCTGATCACCCACACGGCCGGGTTCGAAGACACCAACGCACGGAACTTCGAAACGCAACTCGACGCCACTCTGTCCAACAGGGATTTTATCTCAGCAGTACAACCGGAGATCGCCTATCATCCGGGCGAGTTCCCCGCATATTCCAATTATGGTGCGGCTCTTGCAGGGTTCGTCATCGAGTCAGCTGTCGGGACATCATGGGAGGAGTGGATCCGGACGACCATTCTGGAACCTGCGGCCATGGACCGTGGAGTTTCAACCGAGCAGAGTTCTGCGTTCCTGGAGTCCGGAGCCGTATCTTCAGGATGGGAAATAGAAAATGGCGTTTGGGTTGAAGAAGAGCACTATGGATTCAACGGCCCGGCGGCGGGAGGAATGTCTGCCACTGCGGATGCTATGGCAAAGTGGCTGCACATATTCGTCAACGGGGGAGAGGCGCAGAACCGCAGGGTTCTCAGAGAGGCAACCGTTGAACAGATGATCGAGCGTCGTGACGGTTACCATCGGGAACTCGGTCCGACCTATTACGGATTTATGCGACGGGACAATTACGGTCTGCAGATACTCGGGCACGGCGGGAATTTCGGAAACCACATCAGCACTATTCTGATATATCCGGAGTTGGGAGTCGGACTGTTTGTCGCGTACAATAGACATCAGCCCGCTGCGTTGAGTGATTTTGTCGACAGTTTCACCCGATACATACAGGCGCACCCGACACCCGCGATCGGTACCAGACCAGATACGGGAGTCCGTGCGTCTCACTCCGTGGAAGAGTTTGCAGCGGAAGATACCCAACCTGATACGAAACACTTCGACCACGACATCGATCTGGATGGATACTATCTGCCGACCCGGAACAACTACAGCACTATCGAGAAAGTGACTCACCTGTACGATGCAGCGAGGGTGACACTGCATCCAAATGGGGTTCTTGAAGTCGGCTGGCTTGACAGCGGGGGAAGCAGCGAACTGACCCCGATCGGAGAATCGGTCTGGCGTACATCGGATGAAGGAACACGTATCGCAGCCAGGGAGACACCGTCAGGCGAGACAGTTCTGTACGTTCAGGAGCATTCGGGAACCTGGGCGATGCGAAAACTCTCTGCGATTGACTTCCCGCCGCTCCATGTCGCTGGATTCGTAGTCACGTTTCTGGTCTTTGGTTTCACGATGTTCTGGATTCCCTTTGCGCCGTTGATCGGATGCAGGTCCTGTGACAAACCACGTCGGAAAGCTCGGAGACTGGTTCGCTTCATCATCTGGCTTCTGTCGTTCGTCGGTATACCGGGGGTGGCGATCGTCATTTGGTTTGTTCTTTTCGGCGAAGGCTATCTTTTTGAAGACCCCGTGACCACGCGGATCCTCACGTTCTCAAACAGTCTCGTCTTTATCGTCCTCGGAGTTCTGGTCATTACCACTGCGCTTACCCGACGATACCATCCGCTTGGTTCAAAGAGCATTCCGTTCCTGACCAGAGCGATAATCGGGGTAGGGTTTTTCTATACCTTCCTTGTGCTGTGGTGGAATCTGGTTCCGTGGAAGATGGTGTAGGCGAGAGGCAGGCTTTTTGAGCGAAAAACAAGCTGGGAACGTTTAACTGGTTCCACTCGATCAGGTCCTCAGCCAAACTTCTCGGTATTCAGTTCCCAGGCAAACGGGCCGCAAATCTACAGATTTTTTATTTGCTGCTCCGTGTATGGGGACGAGGAGAAATGGCCGAAGACAGGCAAAACAGTGTGTTAAAGGTCAATCAACAGGATGTGTCCGTCGGAACTGTTGGACCGGACTTCGATGAAGTAGCTGCCTCAATTCCTGGTAAAAACCCGACCGAAAGACTCCGCAGTTTCGTCGTTACGGTTTCTACTGAATTGCGCGAACAATCACAGGAAGCTCGTTACCGGCTTAAGAATGGAGATGGCTTCTGCCCCCTAATGCTCAACGAAACGGAACAGAAACAAGGTGACAACAGCGGGAAACGCGTGCGTGGCACCGCGAAAGTCTTGCGGCGGGGTGCGCTCCTGCTCGTCCAGGAGCAGGCGAATGACCATTACTCACTACCTGGGGGCGCGCATGAAAACGGAGAACCGTGGATGTGTACGGCCGTTCGGGAACTCAAGGAGGAACTGAACCTTGATGTTCGAACAGCTGAACGACTCACCGGTTTTGATTTCCATTCGAAACACCGCGCCCACAGGGTTTCTTTGCTGACGACGGACCAAGATCCGTGCGGCAGGACTTATTTCCTTGGATACGTAAAACCGAACTGACGTTCTGCGGAGCGCTCATACCGGTCAGGTGAAATGTGGTATGCACCGGCTGTGATTCTGAAAAACGCACTCTCAGTACGCCTCCTCAGAGTCCCACACATTTGGTAGCGCGGAGCTGAACAGGCGCCCGGCGATGCTGTCTGCAAGACAGGCGGTTTTCCACATCCTCCTGAACGTCGGGTTGAGGTTGTCGTCATACTCGTAAAATGGTCATCCGTTGTAGCGTCGTCGAGATATGGTGTTCGTTCCCCAACTCGGGCAATTCCAGAAAGTGAATCGCCAGATGGCTGGTAAGGACCAGCGACTGAGAGCGTTTGCGGCCGCCGGGCCTGGCTATCCGGAAGCATATGTACACAAACCTTTCCCGGATTCTGCACTACAATAGCGCCATGGATTTTCTGAAACTTGTGCAACACCGCCGGAGCGTCCGTGCATACCGGGAAGACCCCGTTCCGCCCGATCTACTCACCTCATGCCTCGAGGCGGCGCGCCTCGCCCCCTCGGCAACCAACTCCCAGCCGTGGCATTTCATCGTGGTGACGGACACGGAAGTGCGGAGCCGTATCGCAGAATTGACGCGCCTCCCGGGGAGCAGGATGAACGCGTTTGCCGCACAGGCGCCGGTAATCATCGCGGTCGTCGCGGAGCCGCCCCGACTCGTCACGCAGATCGGCGCGCTCCTGCAGAAGACCCCGTTCTACCTCCTGGATATCGGGATCGCTGCGGAACACCTCTGCCTCCGCGCCGCGGAAGCGGGCCTGGGAACGTGCATGATCGGCTGGTTTGACGAGAAGAAGGTCGCCTCCCTGCTCGGTATCCCGAAAGGTTCCGGCCTGCACCGGAGACGGGTATCCCTCCTCATCACCCTCGGGTACCCCGCGGACGCACCCCGCGAGGCAAAACGAAAACCCCTCCAGTCGATCGTCAGTTACGAGCGGTATGGCGGGGAGGGGAACTGAAACCGAACCATCCGAACTCGAGATACGTGCGCGAGAACTCGGTGAAGTGGTTTCAAAGTTCGGCCGTTCCAAGTTGGAGGGCTCGTTCGACATCGAAGCGTTCTTTCAGGAAGCAGGAAGCCCTTTGACCGGGAGTCGATGTGGGTAACCTAGACAGCGGAGATTCCTATCATGAGGATTCTCAGCAGGAGTTATACGCTGCGGTTGAGAAGGGGATCCGTGACGACGAGACGGGGCGCACCGTTGCGGCGGACGACGCTATTCAAGGGGCACGGAAACAATTGATTGGGTGATGTACGAGGTTGTATTCACCCGAACAGCGGAAACTGATCTCCAGGGAACCGGTAAACCCTGCAATCGGCTCGAAGAAATCTTTCTTCACGATTTGATCCCCACTGGACTGCCCCCCCCATTTGGCGGACACTCAACTACGCCGCTCGTCGAGCGGCCTGATACTCGTTTTCCAAAGGTTTACGTCTGATCGCGACGGTGAGCACGGGAACGGTGTACACAGTTGTGGGTTCGTGCAACGGCTACCCGTCGCCGTTATACTATAGTGTTGATTTCCTCAGCGCGCAGGCCGGTAAGGTCGGCAATCTCGGCATTCGACATCCCCCGGGACTTCATCCGTGCGATGAGTTCTCGTCGCCCCTGTTCCAGCCCCCGCTTTTCGCCTTGCCGTTCCGCATAGATGATCTGGGACCGACGGTCACGCTCCGCCTTGATGCGGTCCTGGTACTTCTCCCGCAGCTCTTCGTCGGCCACAAACTGCCGGTAGCGCTCCTCTGCATCCTCAATGTCAGGGTCTTCCTTCAGAATCTGTAACAGAATGTTATCTTCCATTGAATCACCCTCTCCTCGCCCATGCATATAGTACAACCATCGCTGCAGCGTCGTCGAGATGTGCGGTGACCCGACGGTCGGGGCAGCGTTACTTCGCAATTTGGGTAATTCCAGAAAGTGAATCGCCAGATGGCTGGTAAGGACAAGCGATTTAGAGCGTTTGCGATCGGTCCCGCCGTCTCCTGCGGTCAGGTGAAAGGTGGTGTGCACCGGCTGTGAATC
>JAQIBO010000124.1 GCA_027859055.1 Spirochaeta sp. | reverse complement strand
GTTTCTTGCCGTGGATACCGACGGCCGAACGTCGGTCGAATCGATCTTTGCCTGCGGAGACCTCACCGGGCCACCGCTGACGGCGAACAAGGCGGTGTATCAGGCACGCCGAGCGGTGAAGGCGATTCTGGCGGACGGCGAGCCCGAGAGCGCACCGTCGAGCGCGCCGATACCGGCGCTCATTGAAGCGGTGTATACCACGCCGCAACTGGCGGCGGTCGGTCCGGTTCTGGAACTTGCCAAGCGCTCCGATCTGGTCGTCCACCGCAAATCCTATGCGATCTCGATGCTGTCCCAGGTGCACGGTGCACACGACCGCCCCAGCCCCGACGGCGGAACCGATCTACCGGGGGAAGTCAAAATCTGGACCGACCGAAACGGAACGGTCCTGGGCGCGGCGGCGATCGGCGAACTTGCGGCGGAGCTCCTCGCCTCGATACAGGTGACGATGCAGCACGGTGGAACGCTGGAGCAGCTGAGCGCGGTTCCCTTCGCCTACCCGAGTATCAGCGAGGTTGTGACCAGCTGACACGGACATCTCCAGTCATTACATTGTGGGCATGGCGTTTTCACGGGCGTACGGGCCGGCGCCGCATCGGACGATTATCGACCTGCTGGCGGAGATTCCCGCGGTAGACGCCCAGAATCGGCTGATGCGCATCGGCGACAAAGAGATCGCGATGAGCCTCCTGTTCATGGCAGACGGGGAGCAGGACCGGATTGTGAACCTGCTGGGCCGCGGGAAAGGAACGCGTGTTCGGGACGAGTTGACCCGGCAGCGGCACAGTCGGATCGCCGATACGACCTACGAGACGGCGGTGCGCACGGTTATCCGGGCGTTGCAGGGCGGACGGACCGAGGCGCCCCGGACCTATTACCGTCCGACACGCTCGCGAACGCGGTGAATCACTCCCTGTCCGACAAATGATACGCCTGAGTTCAGCACCACAAGCCCGAGCGTGCCAAACAGAAACCACGGGGCCCCGGCACCCTTGCGGATAATCGCCTCACCGGTGATTGAGACGCCGGCACCGATCAGAATGAGGCCGCCGATGCTGAATACCAGCCACCGCAGCCGGTGGCTGCGCGCTTCAGCCGTAGTCATTTCCGTCTGTTCGGTCATACAGTTCTCTTCGCGCCTACTGTGGCATCATGTTTTCGAGATCGCCGGTGAACTCTGCGCTGGCCACCAGGCGGCCAAGCTGCTCACGGTTGGCCTCCAGGCTGGCGCGGAACCCGTAGGCAACGGCGAACATGATCACGTCTTCCTGCTCGTGGGCCACCAGAAAGGTGCCTGACGCGTCCTGGGAGGAATCGTCAAAGGTGACCGTGGCAACCCGGCGGCCACCGAACTCGAGAGTCTCGCGATTGGTGTTCTCGAGAACACCGTCGTTGTCGGAGACGACGGTCTCAAACATCCCGTCAAGAATTGTCGAGATATCGTCGGTGGGAATACCCATCATCATCATAAAAAACGTCGGCATGATCCCGATAACCATCGCCGTATCACCGGGGCGGATATCGGGGACATCGGTTGCTATTTCGGTGAGCAGCTCCTCGCGATTTGCGATCGTGAGATTGCCGTCCTGCTCGGCAATCACCCAGCCGTCGGGGTAATAGAAAGAGAGGTCCAGATTGTCACTGCTGTAGGAGGAAAACCCCGACGGCTGCGACCCAAACTGCGCCCATACGGTTCCGATCGAAATGGTCAGAACCACCACAAACAAAACGATTCGTTTCATGATATAGGCGTAATCGATCCGAGATGAGATGTCAATGTTGCCCCGGTCTTCTTGCGGCTCTGATTATTCTTGAGTATCTTAATCATATTATGAAAGCGATACGCGATGCGTTTGTCACGATGGAATATACCTTTACCGCTCCCGACGGCACGCTCCTGGGAAGCAGCGATTACAGCGGACCGTTCACCTTCCGCCACGGCTACGGCGACGTCGTCCCCGGGCTGGACACCCATACCCAGGGCGCGTCGATCGGCGATCAACTGACCTTTGTCGTTGATCCCGCGGACGGGTACGGTGAGCGCGACGAAGCGAAAGTGCGCACAATAGCTCGGGACGCCCTCCCCCTGGGACGGGAACCGGAACCTGGTCTGCGCGTGAACGTGAACGATACGATTTATGTGATCACGGAGGTCACCGCCACCGAGCTGATCCTCGACGCCAACCATCCCCTGGCGGGTATCCCCTTGAGCTTTGATATCCGGATTACCGATATCGCAACCGAGGATCCCCGCGAGGCGAGCTCGTGCGGGTGCGGCGGTACGTGCAGTTGCGCCTCCTGATGGACGGCCCTGTTTCCTCAGGCGTTTCCGGGGCTACACTGGCGAAGTGATAACTCTTTACCAGTTCCTGCGGATCGTGGAAATCCGCACAAAGGTGATCAGCATCTCCGGTTTTGTCCTGGGGGCGGCGTACGTGTGGTACACCTACGGAGCCCCGGATGGTGTCGTACTCGTCGTGATGGGGGCCGCGGTCCTGGCGGTCGATATGGCGACCACCGGTTTCAATACGTTCTTCGATTTTTATCACGGCGTCGACCGTCGAGATCTCAACCGTGAGGTCGACAAAGTGCTGGTCCACCAGGGAGTTCCTGCGGGCACCGCGCTGTTGGTCTCGCTTGTCCTCTACGGTGTGGCGGTGGGGCTGGGCATCCTGCTTGCGGTGATCGCAACGCCGTGGGTGGTACCGATCGGGGCGCTGTGCATGGCCGTCGGGTTTCTGTATAACGGGGGGCCACTGCCGATCTCCCGCACCCCGGCGGGGGAACTGTTCGCCGGGGGCTTTCTCGGCTGGGTACTGGTGACCCTTACCATTTTCGTGCTGGCACCGCGTCCCTTCGGCGCGGGCGACCTGCTGGTCGGCGTTCCGTCGCTCCTGCTGGTGGCCTCGATCCTGACGGTGAACAACACCTGCGATATCGACGGCGACCGCAAGGCGGGGCGCCACACGCTTTCCATCCTGCTTGGTCGTACCGCCGGTGAAATGGTGGTGTACCTTCTGGGAATAATTGCGTTTCTCTTCACGGTGTACCTGGTTTGGCGTGGCGTGTTTCCCCGCACCGTCGTGTACGGGCTGGTACCGGCGGCGATCCTGAGCGTCCCGATCTACGTGGGGCTTCACCGACGCGGGTACTCTCACGATACCAAAGGGCCCTCCATGGGTGCGATCTCCAAAGTCTTTGCGCTCTTCTCCGTGGGTGTTATCGTTCCGCTTATTATCGCCGCCGCGCGTTAATCCCCATTGACGCACCGGGAAACCCGGTAAATGATAGAGATAATGCAAACTGACAGAACCAAAACGGTTCTTGTTGTCGAAGATGCCGCCGCAGCCACCCTGTGGGCCCCCGAAACGCTTGAGCGCTTTGGATACCGGATAACCCGTGAAACCGCCACCGAAGACGCCGTTGCCGCACTGAAGCGGGTGCCGCAACCGGATATACTCCTCATCGACATGGCGATAGCCGCCGGGACACCGTTGTTCCATAACGTCCTGCAAACCCCCGTAGTACTGGTGTCCTCCGGAGACGCCGAACTACCGTCGAATTTTGACGAGATTTCGGCCTGTGGATTCGTCCTCCGGGAGAGCGCTCCCGCCGCGCTGGACGCCACGATTCGGACGGCGATCCGCCTGCACGATGCGGCGACGGGGGCCGGCGAGATACTGGAAACGGTCGGTGACGGAGTATGGACGCTGGACCGGGACGGATACATCACCAACGTCAACAGCGCCTATTGCCAGATGTCCGGATACACGTGCGAGGAGCTGGTGGGCGGGCCCGTTCACGAACTTGACGCGGATGAATCGGTGGCGGACACGCGCGCGCGTCTTGAACGGATCAGGGCAACCGGGTCGGAAATGTTTCAGACGCGCCACCGCCGGAAAGACGGCACCTTTTTCGATGCCCAGATCACCGCTTCCTGCCACGCTCACGGCGACGGGCACATCATCTGCCTGTGTCGGGACGTCACCGACCGGGAGGTGGAGCACGCGGCGCTGCTGGAAAGCGAGGCGAAGTTCCGCCTCTTTGTTGAGCTGGTTCCGACGGCCCTGGTCTTTTCCGACGAGGCGGGCCACGTCGTCTATTTGAGCCGCAATTTTGAGAAGCTCTTCGGGTACACGATCCGGGAGATGCCGACGGTGGAGGAGTGGTGGCGCCTCGCCTACCGCGACACGGAGGTTCGCGAGCGCGTACGCCAGGTGTGGAGCGATGCGGTGTATCGCTCCAGGAAACATGGCGAACCGGTTTCACCGATGATCCAGGAGGTCACCTGCGCGGACGGAACGCTGCGGGATATCGAGTTCCGCTTTGCGACGACCGGCGTCCTTAACGCGATCACCCTCACCGACGTGACCGACCGCGTCGCCGCGGAGGCCGCGGTGCAGGGCCTGGTGGCGGAAAAGGAGCTCCTCCTCAAGGAGGTGCACCACCGCATCAAAAACAACATGAATACGATGGCCAGTCTGTTGTCCCTCCAGGCGTTCAGCGCCTCGGGTCCGGAGGTCGTCGAGGCGCTGCATGACGCCGCGTCGCGAATGGAAAGCATGCGGGTGTTGTACGACAAACTGTACCGGTCCGAGACGATAGAGGCGGTATCGGTGCGGGAGTACGTGAACGACCTGGTGTCCCACGCGATATCCCTCTTTCCCGGGGATATAGACGTTACCTCCACCACGGAGGTCGCCGATGTTCAACTGTCACCCGATCTCCTGGCGCCTCTCGGCATTATCCTGAATGAGGTGATCACCAACGCGATGAAGCACGCGTTTGCCGACCGCAGGCAAGGACAGCTTGCTCTGACGATGGAGGCCAGGCGGGACGAGCTGGTATTCTCCGTGTCCGACGACGGTCCGGGAATTCCGGGACTCGGTCCGGACCCGGTCAGACTGGACGCGCAGGCGGGAGGCATCGGGGACCGCACCGGCGGTCTCGGAATGACCGTTATCGCCTCGCTCACGGAACAGGTCAAGGGGAGTACGTCCGTGTGGTGCCAAAACGGCCTCAACGTACAAACCCGAATACCGAGGGAAGTATCCACAAGCGTGTTGCAGAATCCCGGTTAACGCCTGACTCAGTAAGGCAATACTTCCGGCCTTCCCGTTCAACGCACGTATCTCACCCTCAGGGCGAGACATACGCCCCATTTTGCAACATGATTCTATACACTTGACACCGACCGACCGTCGGTCTATATTTGCCCCATACCGACCGTCGGTCAAACAGAGTCAGGACGGAACATAGAATGGCAAAACAACACGACGAACGGCGCGCGGAGCTTATCGAGGCGGCGCGTCAGCAGTTTTTTTCGCGGGGATACGATACGTGTACGGTCAACGACATTATCGACGCGGTGGGAATCGCGAAGGGCACCTTTTACCATTACTTCTCCGGGAAAAGCGATCTGCTGGCAGAGCTTATCGAGTCGTTGACGGACGATATTCTGCAACAAATCGACGTAATCGCCGGGGATGGGTCCCGGAGCGCCCTTGACCGGATTGAGGCGTACTTTCAGGAGAGTATGACCCTGAAGGCGCACAGTCCGGAAATGATGCAAATCGCGCTGGAGACGCTGTACCGTCCGGAGAACACGCTCCTGCGGGTTGGAATGGTGGAACGCTCCAATGACCGGGTTGCCCCGGTCCTGGGAGGGCTGGTCCGGGAGGGAACCGCTGCGGGAGAGTTTGACGTGGCCGATCCGGAACTGTGCGGTGAGTACATCATTCGCAGCTTTGCCACCCTTTCGGACCGCGCCGCCCGGATAGTCCTCGCCGAGGGGGGGACCCCTGCGGTGCTCCCCGAGCTCCATCGGCTGTTCGATTTCATGGAGTGGACGATGGCGAGGCTGCTGGGTGTGACCGGGCGGCCGTTGAAACTGATTGACCGGGCGGTTGCGGACGCGCTTTTCGGCACAATTCACCCGCCCGTTACCCACACGCGCGCAGGAGAACACACATGATCACGATACACGACATACACAAGACGTATCAAAGCGGAGATACCGCCGTACACGCTCTGCGGGGCATCGATCTGACGATCGCCGACGGCGCGTTCCTGGCGATCGCCGGGCCGTCGGGGTCCGGAAAAAGCACCCTTCTCAACGTTCTTGGCTGCCTTGACCAGCCCGACAGCGGGTCGGTCACCACCGATGAGGTTGATCTGACCGGACTTGACGGGCGCGGCCGCACCGAGTACCGCCGGCACAACCTGGGGTTTGTCTTCCAGAATTTCAATCTGATCCCGGTACTCACCGCGTATGAGAACATCGCGTTCAGTCTGGACCTGTTGAATCTGCCGGAGACGGAAGTCCGAACGCGGACGATGGAGATGCTCCGGGAAGTTGGACTGGACGGGCTGGGAAACCGCCGGCCGGGACAGCTTTCCGGGGGGCAGCAGCAACGTGTGGCGGTGGCGCGGGCCCTGGTGAAGGATCCCCGCGTGGTCCTTGCGGATGAGCCGACCGCCAATCTGGACTCAGACACCGGCGAGGCGGTGCTGGCCACGATGCGCACGCTGAACAAGCGCCACGGAACGACGTTCGTTTTTTCCACGCATGATCCAATGGTGATGGAACACGCGGACCGATGCGTTCGGTTGCACGACGGACGGATCGTAGAAGACGGGACGGATGAGGAGACGCGACGATGAAGCTCCGAAAAACGCTGGGCCTGACGGTGCGCAATCTGGCGCGGCACCGGCGGCGAACGGTGATCACCGCTGGTGCGGTGGCGGTGGGGCTGATGATGTTTATCATGGTGGACAGCATCCTTGTCGGCGTTGAGGAGGAGAGCAACCGGAACGTGATCCGCTTTGAGACGGGAGCCGCCCAGGTTATCCACAACGAGTACCTGTCGGAGCGGGAGGAGCGGCCGCTGAAGTACGCGATTGATGACCCGGGGGAGATCGAGGCGGAACTTGCGGCGGCGGGGCTGGACGTTACGCGGCGAACGGTGTTTACCGGCGAGCTTGTTGTGTTTCGTGATCCCTTTCCGGAGGACGGGTCGGTTCGGGTGACCGGGTATGGGATCGACCCGGAGGCGGACGATGCGGTGTATGACCTGCCCGGGACGGTGACTGACGGGGAGTTTCTCACCCCGGGAACGCACACTGCGCTGATCGGGGCGTGGCTGGCGGAGGATATCGGAGCGGAGGTGGGGTACCCGATTACCGTGGTCACCCGGACGCGGCACGGATTTTACCAGACGATCGACCTTGAGATTGCGGGAATAGTTACGACACCGAATCCGATCATCAACCGGAACGCCGTATTTGTCCCGCTGGATATCATCGGCGATTACCTCCAGATGGACGGCGCCGCTACGGAGATCGCGGTGGGTAACACGCTGGGTCGCAGCCTGAGCGAGATTACCGATACGATGGAAGTGCACGTGGCGGGGCATCCGAATCTGGTTGTCGCGGACTGGCGGACGCTTGCCGCCGACGCGGTGGCTCTGGCCGAGGCAAAGGAGAGCGGCACCGGGGTAATCCTGTTTCTGGTGTTTGTGATCGCCGCGGTGGGGGTCTCAAATACGATTCTGATGTCGGTGTTGGAGCGCACGCGGGAG
>JAQIBO010000108.1 GCA_027859055.1 Spirochaeta sp. | reverse complement strand
AGGTCCTCACCATAGTCTAGAAGAAACCGAAAAGGCATAGGAGAAAGATCATGAGTATCATTGAAACGGTAGAAGCTCGGGAGATTCTCGATTCCCGGGGAAACCCCACCGTTGAAGTAGACGTATATCTGGAAGACGGATCGATGGGCCGGGCCGCAGTTCCTTCCGGGGCTTCAACCGGAGAACACGAGGCGGTGGAGCTCCGTGACGGCGACAAAAGCCGTTTCATGGGCAAAGGCGTCCTGAAGGCTATAGAAAACGTAAACGGCGAGATCGCCGAAGAGGTTGAGGGGCTCGACGCCCTGGACCAGGTCGAAATTGACCGCACCATGATTGAACTGGACGGGACCGAGAACAAGGGACGCCTCGGGGCAAACGCACTGCTTGGCGTGTCGATGGCGGTTGCCCGCGCCGCGGCGGATCACCTTGCCCTGCCGCTCTTCAAATACCTTGGCGCGTATCACAGTAACGTGTTGCCCGTTCCGATGGCCAATATCATTAACGGTGGTTCCCACGCGGACAATTCGGTGGACTTCCAGGAGTTTATGGTCATGCCCGTCGGCGCCGACAGCATTCGCAGCGGTGTCCGGATGATCACCGAGGTGTTTCACAACCTGAAGAAGATTCTCAACGAGAAGGGCTACAGCACCGCCGTTGGCGACGAGGGGGGATTTGCTCCCAACCTGAAGAGCAACGAAGAGGCGTGCGAGGTGATCCTCACGGCGATTGAAAAGGCCGGATACAAGCCGGAGGAAGACATCATGATCGCCCTCGACCCGGCCACCAGTGAGTTCTACGACGCCGGCAAGAAGAAGTACATCTTCAAAAAGAGCGACGGCCGCGAGCTCTCAAGCGCAGAGATGGCGGACTACTGGGCGGACTGGGCCGCGAAATATCCGATTATTTCTATCGAAGATGGTCTGGACGAGAACGACTGGGACGGCTGGAAAATTCTGACCGAGAAGATCGGTGATCGCGTACAGCTTGTCGGTGACGATCTGTTTGTGACCAACACCAAGCGCCTCAGCCAGGGAATCCAGCAGGGAATTGCCAACTCGATTCTGATCAAGGTGAACCAGATCGGCACCCTGACCGAGACGTACGAGGCGGTTGAAATGGCCAAGCGCGCCGGATATACCGCGATCGTCAGTCACCGCAGCGGTGAAACCGAAGACAACTTTATCGCCGACCTGGTGGTTGCCCTGGAAACGGGACAGATCAAGACCGGTTCCCTTTCGCGCAGCGACCGCCTGGCGAAGTACAACCAGCTGATGCGCATTGAGGATATGCTTGACCGCAGCGCCGAGTACCCTGGGAAAAAGGCGTTCTACTCGATCAAGCGGTAAACCCGATCGCCGGCGGGGACAAAACCGGCCGGATGCACTGTATGGAGAACCGACCGTGGGGCGCAGCGCCTCGCGGTCTTTTTTTGTGCGGTTTCAGTATTCGACGGTAAAGCGCAGGTGGCCGGTCGGAGGAATCGGACGGTGCATCTCTACGTTGCGAACGCGCGCACCTGGCGGGCCTTCCTGGAGCCACGCGGCAAACGCGTCAAGCTCCGCCGCCGAGCCTTCGGCGAGGACTTCCACCGCCCCGTCCGCACGGTTTTTGACCCATCCGGTAATCCCCTGACGGCGCGCCTCACGCTGCGTATAGTAACGAAAGCCGACGCCCTGGACGTGCCCGCGGATTGTGGCCTGAAATGCGGTGTCTGAATCGTGTTGATATTCTGACATGATACTGATGTTGCTGACAGACACCGAGGCGGCGCCGGTATTCCCGCACCGTCGCGGGTGCGAAGGCCATCTCCGACAGCGGCGAGCGCCGGTGTCGGAGTGGTCTACATCCGTTCAGTCTTTCAGTCGTTCAGTCTGACGGACTCATTCCGGGCGGACGGAACGGTTTTCCGCCAACTCTTCGATCAGGCCGGGAAGCGACTCAAGGTCGATCGGTTTCTTGATGAACCCATCTACACCCGCTTCACGAGCGCGACCTTCCACGTCGGGATCATCCATGCCGGTGATCGCGACCACGATCGGCCGTGACAGGTTTTCATCAGCCTTGATCTGCCGTGTCAGCTTGTACCCGTCTACTCCGGGAAGGTTGATATCAAGTATCACAACATCCGGACGTTGCTCAAGAATTGCCCGGCCGGCGTCGTACCCGTCCAGTGCCTGATTAACTTTGAAATCGGGATACCGTTTATCGAGGAATTGTTTGATCAGGTCGTTGAGCGCCTGATCATCGT
Source organism: Spirochaeta sp. (assembly GCA_027859055.1). Classification (GTDB taxonomy): domain Bacteria; phylum Spirochaetota; class Spirochaetia; order DSM-27196; family Alkalispirochaetaceae; genus Alkalispirochaeta. The sequence continues at coordinate 371 of JAQIBO010000108.1, read as the reverse complement.
CCACGATGAGCACCTGCTCGATCTTGGCCTGTTCCGCGAGAATTTCACGGACTTCGTCGGGCATTCGCATACCCTGATTCTGCATGAACTTTGCCAGCACATCCGCATACACGCGGTACTGCCCACCCGGCGTCGTATATGCCTCCAAGTGGCCCTGACGGATCCAATTGATCGCCGTCTGGTTTACTACGTCACAGAAGTTGGCAACTTCATGAGCTGAAAATACCCGCTTCTTCTTCTTTGATTTTCCCATATTACCCACCTTACGTAACATTTCTACTCTTAGTGTAAGGAAAAAAAGTCTATAATGTCAAGCAAAATGTCTCTGAATTTCATTCGTGGAGAAACCACGCCTCATCAATCGAGAGACG
>JAQIBO010000090.1 GCA_027859055.1 Spirochaeta sp. | reverse complement strand
AAGCTACCCCTCATGTTACCCCTCATGTTGTGAAGCTCGCGAAGCGGGTTCATGGAGACGTGAGTCGTGAGGACTTGATGCTCGTTTTGGAACTGAAGAATCGCCTTACCGCGGCCGGTCGTCGCCTCCAGGACGACCGGGAGCGCGCGGGAGGGGCTGGATGAAGAGACTCTCGCCGTTTTCGATCTTCTGAAGAAGCCCGATCTGTCGGCCCGGGAGATCAAGCGAATCAAAACGGTGGCCGAACGCCTCTTATCGGAACTGAAGCGCGAGAAACTCCGCATCGATCATTGGCGAGACAAAGAATCCACGAGCGACGCGGTACGATCCGCAATCCGCGATTTCTTGTGGAACGAATCGACGGGATTACCCGTGGACCACTATACCGATGAAGACGTCGGTGCGCGAGCCGACATAATTTACCGCCACATCTACGGCAGATACCCGACCCTCCCATCGCCGTACTTCATGACCGGCGTGGCGTCGGCGTGATTTTCACCGGACCGGAGCATCGCCGAAGGAATCCGCGCGGGTCATCCCGGCGCGTTCTCTTTCAGGCCTGTCGGACTACTCTTCCCCTGCGGTGAGCGCGGCCTGGCGTTGAAGGGCCAGTCTTTCCTGCATCTGTATTTGGGCTATGTCGATAAAGACCGCCGCGACGATGACTACACCTTTAATGACGTTCTGTAAAAACGATGAATAACCCATGACCACAAGGCCGTCCACGAGTACGCCAATCACGAATGCGCCGATGATGGTGCCGCCAATGCCGCCGCGACCGCCCATCAGCGATGTTCCGCCGAGAACAACGGCGGCGATGGCGGTGAGTTCATAGGTTGTGCCGGTGGCTGGGTGCGCCGCGACGAGCTGAGAGGCGATGATGAGCCCCACCATTGCGGAACAGAAACCGCTGATTGTGTAGACCAGGGTCTCGGTGCGACGGACTTTCACGCCGGAAAGCTCTGCAACGCGTCGGTTGCCCCCGAGGGCGTAGACGTGTCTCCCGAATGGGTGCTTTGTCGTCACATAGTACGCAACCAGGGCGAACGCGAACATGATCCACACCGAATAGGGAACCCCGAGCAGGTGTAAGCGCCCGCAGAAAAACGTAAGGATCCGAGAGAAATAACCGAATTATCGTAGGGAAGACTGCAAAGAAAGGATAAGGGAAACCGGGATGATAAGGTTGGCGCCTGACCCGGTCTCCCCACCAACTACGATAATCATAATCGACATTTCCGAAGAAGACTATAGCCTCGAAGAGATCGAACGAACGTGGTCGGCGCGGATTGGTTGCAACTCGTGTCCGTGCGGTGGTGCGACCGAGCAGTTCGTTCGCCATAGCGTTTACGAGAAGTATCTGTACGTCACGTGCGTTCCGATCCTGCGGGTACGGTGCCGATCGTGTGGTCGCACTCATGCGTTGATCCCGTCGTTCTCGCTTCCCGGCACCTCTCTTGGAACAATTGAGGTGGAAGCGTTTATCGCCGGTCGTTGCGCAGGAGATTCTCGGCGTGTTGCCGGAAGCATGCTAATGCAGCGAGGCGTGAAGGAAGGGTATCTGCGGCGAATAGAGAAGTTGATCCATACGGCGATCCATCGGGCGAAGGCGTTGTTCTGGGATCTCGCCTCTCAGATTGGGGAGACGTATCGCTGGTTGAAGGAAGCCACCGCCGGCGATCCTCGACCAATCATCGGTTTGAACGTCCGGAGCATCGCCCTCGGATACGGCGCGGTGTTTTGTTCCCTCGCTGTTGGAGCTGGTCGGCGAACACGTATCTCGGGTATCCGATTTTCACATGATAATGCCTCTGCCGGTATCGGTGCGCCGCTCATAAACTCCGGGTAACCCAATTACACCCCAGGAGGAATGAACGAAATGAACAATTACGTGCCGGAAGAGCAGCGGCGGGAGCTCGTCGCGGAGTTTCGCCTCAGCGTAGTGGCGGAGCTCGCGAACCCGTATCTGAACCACGGTGAGCTGATCGCCGCAATCCGGGAGAAAGCGAGCCG
>JAQIBO010000064.1 GCA_027859055.1 Spirochaeta sp. | reverse complement strand
CCCGCAGAGACCCCTGTGCCGCCGCTGACGTCGGTACGGATCGTGTATCGTCACCTCTTTGCGTTCTCCGGTGGAGACCCCTCCGTTTCCCGGGCGGTGCCGGTTCTGCTGCGCCGAATTCTGGCGATGCGAACCGCCGCATCGGAGACGCCGATTATCGTGTGCGCTCCCGTCGGCGCGACGGAACGGTTTCGGGAGGCGTTTGCCTCGTGGACCGGTCCGGACCTCTCCGTGGCGTCGGTACCGACGATCTCTTACCGGGGAGGGGTGTGGACCTCGCCGTTGCTCAGCGTCGTTATCGCCTTAGCGACCGATCCCGCCTGGCGGGAACGTATCACGACGCTCGGCGCCGAGTACGCCTACCTCTGGGCTGCGGACAACCCCGATGCGCCATCCAACCTCGCTCCTTCTCCGGCGGCACTCGCGGATTCCGGGGTGATCATGACCGCACACCCCGCCGCTTCGCACACGCTGATCGGTGAAAGCCTTGTTCTTCGCCTCAGCGATGAGCGTCTGTACCGCCGTGTGCTTTCCTGCGGGCACTGGTCGGTCGGGCCCGTCTCCGTCGACGCCGGTTCAACCGGCTCAACCCCGGAGGCAGCGCCATCCGCGCTCGCCGGCGTTGCAGAGCGATCACGCCCTGCCGATACTCTACAACAGGGATGGCGCTACGATATCCGTCTGCGCGACCTCCGGGCCTTGCGCCCGCCGTGGTACGCGGTTCCCCGTAGCGCCGGCCCCTCTCTATGGAGAGGGTACGACTGGCAGTCCCAGATGCCTGCGGTGTGGCCGGAGCTTGGGACGATGGAGTGAGGGGAGTGAGAGGACCGATGAGAACGATACGACCGAACAAAACGACGACCGGAAAAGGCGCAGGGGTCACGCGGTTGTGGGGAACCCTCGCAGCGCGGCTCCTGGCCGTGAGCGGCGCGATCGTGTTTCTGCAGGCCGTTGCCGCCACCGGGTGGGTTCCCGAGCTACCCGATACCGCCCCGGCGCGGCGCAGTACCGTAGAGGCGATCCAGGCACCGGTTGATCGCGCCTATTCTCCGGTTCGCCGGATGATCGAGGTGCCCGGAGCTGAACCGGTCCTCTACCGGACCGATCAACAGAACGGTAATCGCTACCATATCTTCATTCCTGCCGGCTCAGAGGAGATGCAGCTTGCATCCGCGGGAACGTTCATCGTACGACGCCGTCTCGACGACGGAGCGTTTGATCAGATCAAAATATTTCTGCAACGGAACGAAGGTTCCTATATCCGCCTCTTTCCTCACGGCCGGACCGCACGGATGGACGTATACGTCGCCCACGAGGCGCTCTACCGAAGCGTGCCGGTGGCGATGACGATGGAGCGCGCCCTGACCGCGTCCACAGACATGCTGATTCGGCTCAGCAGCGGCTATGTGGACTGGTCGTTTCTCGACGTCGATACCGATCACGCCGGGTATGCAACGATTGAACGGATGGCGCAGCAGATTCGTGATGCGCTTCCGGGACTTCCCGATGCGGAAGACGGCGCGATGGATGCCGACGGAAATCTTGTTTTTATAGAATCTCTCGTGTCCCAGGAGCGGCTCCCCGGCTTCAACTGTTCCGGGTTTGCCAAATGGGTGGTGGACGGCATCTTTCGGGAACGGACCGGTCGCTTCCTTGAAATAGACCCCCTCAAAGAAAAGCACCTCGATTATCGCGGAACCAGCTGGAGTAAACCGCTGGAAGATCTTCGCGACCCGTATTTCGGGTTGGACTGGACGCGTAATCTTGCCCGTGAGGTTGCCGCCCTCAACCGGGGTGTCGACAGAAGTGTGATCGACCCGGAGGCGCTGGACGTGCGCAACGTTCCCTCGGCGCAATACACGGAGGATGTGGGGTACCGGGTTGATACGCTCACCAGCGTGCTGTACCGGCTTGCCCGGCGCGATCCGGGGACGTTCTACCTTGGCAGTGTCAATCGACTGTTCGGTGAGGATCCGGTCCTGCGGCAGCACACCCACGTGGTGGCGCTCTTCCCGTACTTTGATCGCGCCGGGACGTTTCACGTCGCGGTGATGGAACGCAACGTTGAGACAAGTGTAGCCTCCCTTGAACGCCGATACGGCAACGATTTCATACACCTCGTCCGCGTTCCCGGCAGCGACGATTTCACGCCACCCCGGTTCGGCACTCCCGCGGTCGATTGAATCTGTCCACTCCCTGAGATAGACTCCTCGCTATGTACCGTAGATCTATCGTGGTCGCATTGCTGGCGGTGGTGTCTTTGTCGACCGCCGGCGCCGACGACCGGGAAGCGTTTGAAGAGGCGCAACGTCGCTTCGACTCAGGCGCATATGAACTCGCGATCGAGCAATTCCAATCGGTTCTCGACGACTATCCCGGGTCAACTTTCGCAAGTCGCGCCCAACTGCGAATCGCTCAAAGCTACTTTTACACCGGGGCGTGGGATGATGCGCTCGAGATCCTGCAACGGGCGCAGGTACGGGCGCGCGGTGGCGGTACGTTGCAGCAGGAGATCAGATTCTGGATCGGTCTGACACGCTTTCAGCTCCGCGAGTACGAGACGGCAAAGACGACGTTTGATGCGTATCTTGCGGGCGGCGAAGCGGCACAGGAGGCGCGCGCCCGGCTCTATCGCGGTATCGCCCGACGGGAAACCGGCGACACCGCCGGGGCTGCAGATGACCTTTCCGATGCCCTGTCCGACCTCGCCGGTGGAGAGCGGGGCTACGCGGTTGCGACATTATTGACGATCCTGGCTGAGGCGGGGCAGAACGACGAAATTCTTCGCCTGTACGACGGCGAAACCGCTGATGGACCGGTTCATGAACAGTATCGCGAACAGGCGCTTCGTATCGCCGCTGACGCGGCGTTTGATACCGGTCGCCTGGACCGGGCGGAAGAACTGTACCGCGAACTGACCGATTTTTCGGCGGCGAGCGCTCAGTGGGCGTACCAGCAGCTCTATCAAATCGCCGACAAACAGGGCGATCGCGAACGGATGGACAGTGTCTTTCGCGCGGCGGAACAGCGCCTCTCCGGTGAACCGGAACGGCTGGGTGCGTTCTGGCTGGCCCTCGGTTCGGAGGCGGTCCGATCCGGTCGCTATGAATTGGGAGAGTTCTACCTCTCCCGGGTGTGGCGTATTCGCGACGAGCGGGCGATCCCGCAGAACGTGGTGCTTTTTCTGGCGCGCTCAATCGATGAGCAGGGGCGCCGAGAGGAAGCGCTTGAATTGCTGCTGGAATCTCTTGGAGACGAGCGGATCACCGGTGAGGACGAGGCGCCGCGCTACCTTGCGGCGACACGGATCCTGTTGCAGCTCGAACGCCCGGAGGAGGCACAAGAGTTGATCGCCTCCTACCCGGGGTATCGGGATACTCCGCACACCCTGTACGCCTGGAGTATGGCGGCGTATCGCTCGGGAGATCTGCCGGCGGTGATTGATCGCCTGGAAACTCCGGAGGCGCAGGCGTTCAGCCGGGACGTCCCCGGTCTCACCCGTATCCTGGCCCGGGCACGGCTGGAAGCGGGAAACCCGCGTGAGGCGGTTCCGTTGTTTCGGACGTATCTGTCCGTCCGCCCCGATGAGACGGATACCCGCGTTGAGCTTGTACGTGCGCTGGTGTCGGCGGAGCAGTTTTCTGCGGCGTTGCAGGAGATCGACCGTCTCGATATCGCTGAACTCAACGAGGGGCAGCAGAGCGAGATCGCCTACCTTCGCGGTCTGGGATTGTTTCATCGTCGCGACTACGCCGACGCGCTCGAGGCGTTCACCGCGGTCGGTGATAACGCCTACGAGCCGCTGCTCTCCTATCACGTCGCGTGGAGTCTCTATCGGACCGGGGAGGTAGCCGAGGCAGGCCGAACGGTCGCAGCGGTACGCCGGGCGCTTCCGGTTGAACTGTATGTGGACGGCTCCTATCTGTACGCGTGGAGTCTGTACCAGCAGGGAAGAATTGACGAGACTGTTGAGGTCCTGTTGCCCCTTCTGGGCGCCGGCGCAGATGATCGCCAGCGCGTTGATGTTCGCCAGTTGTTGGCCAGCGCGTATCTTGCACAAGGTGCCGACGACGACGCGCTGGCACAGTACCGGGAGATTATCGCCGAGGCGGATCGCGATCGTCGGATGGTACACCGGAGCCGGTACGCTGGAGTCCTTGCCTCGTTGGGGCGGGACGAGGCGGCGGTCAATGAGTACGATGCGATCGCGTCGGCATACCCCGACACGGAATCAGGACGTGAGGCGCTTCTCGAGGCGGGCCAGATCCTGTACACCCGGGAAGAATACGCTGCCGCCCGCGACCGTTTTCGGACCTATCGCAACCGGTTTCCCCGGAGTGAGTCGTTTGACCGGGCGCTGTATTGGGGAGGCCAGAGTTCCGCCGCACTCGGCGAACTGGAACGCGCCCTCCTGTGGTGGGAGCCGCTGGTTATCGAATACCCCCGCAGTTCCTACACGCCGCGGGCGCTCTTCCGGAGCGCCGGGATTCACGCCGAGCGCAACAGAACGAGAGAAGCGCTGGAGCTGTACGACCGATACGTTGCCGCATATCCAGAGGCCAGCGATGCGGCGGCGGCGGAACGGCGTCGGCAGGAATTGCGACTGAAGCAGTCCGGTCTCACCGCCACCGAAGCGGAGTTGTGGACCGAACTTGAGCCCATATCCGGTCAGGAACCGGAACCGGGAAGCGACCGGTGGTTCGAATTGGTCCTGGAACTGGGCCGGCTGGCGATTCGCGAGCAGATTACCCTCAGCTTTGAACGAAACCGGATCATTCCGAAGTTGCAGGAGGCGAGCGAGTTTTCCGGTGAGCAAGCAAGCAGGGCGCACATACTTCTGGCGGAGTACTACCAGCGACGTGGTGAGACGCGCCGGGCGGTGGAACGGTATATCGAGGCGGCATCAACCGACGGTGCGCCGGATGAACTACGTGCTCAGAGCCTCTTTCGCCTTGCCGAGGTGGCCGCTCAGGAAGGAGATCGGGAAACGGTGAACGATGCGACGGAGCAGCTGCAACGGCTGTATCCCGATTCGATCTGGGCGGACCAGGTGGAACGGTTTAACGGAGGTGAACGATGAGACAGTTGCACCGGACACTCCGCGCCGTACGGACCGCGCTTGCGTTCGTTCTTTTTGTTGTTTTTTCCGTCTCCGTCTCCGTCTCCGTTGCCGCTCAGGATGCGCAACCGCTGGAAGAACTTGAACCGACTCGTGTCGAGGCTTCGGTTGCACCGGTTGCCGCAGTTGTGCGGGATATGCCCCCGCTGCCGCCGCTCCCCCTTGACGAGGCGGCGCTTACCGGTGAGATCGCCGTGGACCCCGCGCCGCCGATCGCCGTTCCGCGCCCGGAGATTCCCCGCGACGCGGTGACGTCGGCGCCGATGATAAGCGGGGAAGATCAGGTGTATTTCAACGCGACCCTGGGGGGCGGGAGTGTCAACTCGATTCTGGGAAGCATTAACGTCTATCGCCTCGGTGATGGTCCCCAGTTTCGCGTTGGGTACGACCACCGCGGCAGCGACGGATTCAACCTGAAAAAGCCGGGCACCGGGTTTTTCGAGCAGGAGAACGATCTGACCGCGTGGTTGCGCCTGGACGGAGCGGCGAACACCTCCCTGGAAGTCGATACCGGCTATGCAGATCGGCGGTTCGGACTCCAGCAGCTGTCGCCATACTACTCTCAGGATCTGCGTGAATTCGACGCGAAGGTGACCGGCGCGTGGACGCCGGAGCGTCCGGTTGGTGTCCGCGCCACCGTAGCGGTTTCCGACGTTCGGCGGGTGCTTTCCACCGGTGATTCCGGGGTTGACGCCCAGAGTAACGGCTACCGGCGCTTCACGCCGGAACTGTCCGGTTCACTGGAGTGGCCGCGGTTTGGCGTGGATCTGACCGGACGGTACGACGGACTGTTCCTGTCCGGCATGGAGCTGAAGAACGGGTCTTCCTTTGCGGTCCAGGTGGGGGTGGAAGCGGTCCCGCTTGACGGTCTCACCCTGGGCGTTACGGGTATAACCCAGTACCACCTGTCCGACGGAGTCTACTTTCCGGTAGAGGGGTATCTCTCGTACCAGGGGAGCAGGCGGTGGAACCTGGATTTGTCCGGCGGCTACCGCGTTGTGGAGAACGATCTGTTGCCGCTCTGGAGTGCGTATCCCGCTACCGAGGTAGAGCCGGGAACAACTCTGGATGAATCGCGTCTTCCGGTGAACGAAGTTCTTTTTGTCGGCGGTGAGCTGGGAGTCGTTGTGGTTTCGGGAGCGGTGGAGGTCCGCGGTCGCGTCGACCGGGAACTTCACACCAACCGCTTGACGATCGCACCGTTTCAGGAAGAACGTTCGGTGTACCCGTACCGCCTGACCGGTGGCAACAGCCTGTCCAGCGACGTTGTCGGTGAATTCTCCCTTGGCGAGTCGGTTCGCCTCGACGCCGGCTGGCGTGCCGAGTGGGACCAGCGCCTTCCCGGGGTTCCACAACACGTTGCCCGGGGTGCTATTCGCGGCGATGTCCGCGAATTGACGATGGAGGCAACGGGAGAGGTGCCGCTTGTAACGGGAATGGATGCGCTGCCGGAACTCGGAATCGAGCTTCGGTACGAGATCGCCCGGGACGTGGAGTTTCGCGCGTACGCCCATGATATTCTGGCTCCGGGAATGGACGACGGCCGGTCGCTGCGAGGGGTCGTGCCGGAAGATGACGATCCGTTCATCGGCCCGGGCCTTGAGCTGGGCGCCGCGGTGCGCGTACGATTTTAGGATCCCTGTACAGAATGAGGAGATACAAGAACGATGGTTGATTTGATACAACAGGGCGGTGTGATCTTTGTGATTATCCTCATCCTCTCAGTGGTTGGGGTTGCAATCGTGATCGAGCGGCTGATCTTTTTTCGGAGAAACCGCGGTGACGAGGACACGATCATGCGACGCCTGGAAACAACGCTGACCAAGGGCAACTTCGACGAGGCGCTGGCGGTATGTGAAGCGATGCCGAGTCCGATCACCAATCTCATGAAGGTGGGGATCGAACACCGGCAGTACTCCCGGGAGGTGATCAAAATGGCGATCAGCGACGCGGCGAATATGGAAATTCCGCGAATGGAGCGCTTTCTGTCCACGCTGGGAACGATCGCCCACGTTACGCCGCTCCTCGGTTTGCTGGGCACCGTAACCGGTAATATCCAGGCGTTTGGCGTGCTGGGCGAAACCGGTATCGGAACCGGGGATCCCGCCGTGCTGGCCCGCGGTATTTCGGAAGCGCTGTTGACCACCGCGGCGGGCATTATCGTTTCAATTCCGGCGATCGCGTTCTACAACTACCTTGTGGGACGGGTGAACCACTCGATTATCCGGCTGGAAAACCGGGTGAACGAGCTGGTTCTGTATCTGAAGAAGGAGTAGCGATGCTGTTCCGCCGCAGACTGCAGCCGATGGTCAACGTCGACCTCGTCCCGATGATCGATGTTGTGTTTCAGCTTGTCATATTTTTCATGCTTTCCAGTACCCTGATCACCAGAACCGGCCTGAACCTTGACCTGCCCGATGCGTCAAGCGGACAGGAGACGGTTACCAGCAGCGTGGTGCTTACTGTTGTTTCCCCTGAAGAGGTCCGCCTGGGGGACGAGGTTTTTACGTTCCCCGAACTGTCCGCCGTACTTGGCGAGCGCCGTGATGAGTACGACGGCCGGTCGATCTCAATCGAAGCGGACGCCTCGTTACCGTACGGCACGATGATCTCCGTGCTTGACCTGCTTCGTCAGAACGGGTTCCGCGGCGCCAACCTGGTCGCCGAACAGACACCCCCGGAGGAATCGCGCTGAAACGGTCTACGGCACCGATGACAGAAACGGTCCGGGAC
>JAQIBO010000477.1 GCA_027859055.1 Spirochaeta sp. | reverse complement strand
GTCTCCGCCGGCGGGTGCGGTGCGGGCGCGAGGGCGGGGGTGCCCGCTGGCGCCGAGGTTGACGCGGGCGAGGGCAACGGGACGAGCGTGGTCGGGGTGGTCAGGACGGTCACCCCGTGCGCTTCCAGCTGCTCCCTGCGGCGGGCGAACTCGTCGGGGGACGGGTGCGCTCCGGTGTGGACGTGCTCCGCCGGCTCAACGGCGACGACAATCAGCTCGTGCCCGCGCCGGCGAACCAGTTGGGAGTCCAGCGGGGTTCTGAGGTGCGTGTCCAGGACAACCGGGACCGGCTGGTCTGCGCCTACACCCCGCACGGTAAGCAGCGGATCGTCGGCACGGACGGTGCCGATACCGACAAGAACCGCGTCCCGCTCCGCCCGGAGCGCGTGGACCTCCGTCCGCGCAGCGTCGTCGGTAATCCACTTGGACGTTCCGTCGGCCGTGGCGATCCGTCCGTCGAGACTCATTGCCGTTTTGAGGTGAACGAAGGGACGACGTTCCGTCATGACCGTGTTGAACACGTCGTTGAAGCGCCGAAACGCGTGGTCGTCGTGTTCGACGATGACCGAAATTCCCGCCGCTTCAAGCTGCCGTACCCCGTCGCCGCGCACGCGCGGGTTGGGGTCCAACTGGCCGATGACCACCGTATCGACGCCGGCTTCGATAATCCGGCGCGTGCACGGCGGCTGGTGTTTGTCGGTGGCGGTAAACGAGCACGGTTCGAGGTTGCAGTACAGGGTCGCCCCCTGCGCCGCCTCGGCCGCGTTGTCGAGGGCGACCGCTTCCGCGTGGCGCCCGCCGTAGCGGTGGTGGTACCCGGTGGCGATGACGCTGCCGTCTTTTACGACCAGGGCGCCGACCATTGGATTGGGCGCGACGGAGCCGCGCCCCTGTTCGGCAAGCGGAATCGTCTCCGCCAGAAAGGGTGAGTGGTGAATACACATCGTGAGACCTCCTGGTTCGGGGCGGTCTCGCCGTATTCGGCTGCTGGTGTCGTGACACAAAAAAACCCGAGCGTATGCTCGGGTTACCTGTTCACGACGGGAGGTGGCGACCCAACACCGTCACGAGAGTCGGCTCCTGGAAGCCGCACAGACGAGTGGTGTAGTGTGCCGTGGTTTTCTCCCATCCGGACTATACCGTCGGTACCGGAATTGCACCGGTTCAGCTCCTGAAAAGGAACTCGCGGACTTTAACCGCCGGTCGGGAATTGTTGACGTGTCGTCAACGCACCCTGCCCCGAAAACCACTATCAAGTTACCGAATTCGGTCTGGATGCGTCAATGGGCGTGGGTATGTTTCAAACTCGCACTTCTTAACAGGAACTTGACACCATCTGGACACGGCGTTCAACAGAGCAGGGTAACCTTCTGAGTACATCATATCGAGGAGGATGTTATGAAAAAGCTGTTACTTACCCTTATCGTACCGCTGGTGCTCGGAACTGTGTTCATCGGATGTGAGCCGATCGAAGAAGGCGAGCTTCCCGAGGATCCTGCAGCAATCGAGCAGGAGATGTAACGAGTCAACGATCGGTGCCCCGCTTCCCGCTGCATCGATGTTGACGTTGAGGCCCGCTTCGGCGGGCCTCTTTTTGTCTGACGCCCGGCAGGTTTGAAGGATTGGTATTCCAAAAGAGGAACAAATAGATAGTGTTTTGCGTTTGCCGTGCACAGGGTGTCGCTGGTGCGAATCGCCGTGGCCGCGATCAACGCGTCAGCCATCATCATGGAATGGCTCAGAGAGTATTCTTGCACATAGAACATTGCACGCGCAGAGATTTCCGGATCGATGTGGATAATCTCCGTTCCCCATTTCCGGATCTGTTTCTGGAACGCACGGAATTCGGTCTTGTTCTTCATTCCCTGGACAAGGCCCATATAGGTCACCACAGAGATCGAGAAGGGGACACTCTGTTCCACGACGGTCCGAGCCGATTGATCGCCTCGGAGATACCAGATCAGAACGTCGGTGTCGAATATCAAAATGTACGGCTCCGGCGTATCTGTCGTACCGTTTCGTCGACCGAGGAACCGTCCTGGTGATCAGCCCACATTCCAAAGATACCATCGGCGGACTCGTCAGTTTCTTCTTGCTCGAACGGGACGATTCTCGCGAGACGTTTGCCGCGGACCGTAACGGTTACATCATATCCGTTCAGGACTTGATGAAGGATTTTGACGGGATGAATACGTCGTTCCTTTGTTGTGACTTCCATTGGATTCTCCTTAGTGTGCACTTCAAAGTATACACTACATGCCTCGTGATTACCAGGAACTCCTGCGTCCGGGTGGTCTTCAGGCATTTTGGTAATCAGGATCAACGGGCGCCAACAACAAGTCGCTATTCAGAAGCCGAGTTCATTTCCCGCAGTATGCGCGCCCAGGCGTGAAGCGCCTGTTCCGCATAATACCTCTGAGTGCGAGGACTGCTCAGGTCCACGGTGTAGGGCGGATCCATCAACACCTCGTTTGTTGTATGTTCGCCAAGCCTGACGCCGGCACGGACGTTCACCCGGACGCTTTCTCGATCATCGGCGCCAAGAGAAAACAGAACGCTCTTCTCATTCAGCGAGCCGTTTTCAGATGTGTTCGAGAAGCCGGCGGAATGGGTATCAAAGACATTCAGGTCACCGAGTCTGGCAATCAACTGGCCACCACTTAACAGGTCGGAAAATCGAATACGGTAATCGGGAAGCCGTGCAAGAGCCTCAGCGAAAACGCGTCCGGGGTCGCCGGTTCCCGTACCGACACTGAACTCACCGATCACACCGTTGACCGCTTCGATAATCGGTTTGTCCGCGTGGTCTTCCGGAATCCAGACCTTCACGTGCACATAGGGAATATCAGCGCGGTAACCGATCTCCAGATTCCGCCCCCCTATCGCTTCTTCCACTTTTTCCGCCGCCCCGGACTCTGTAATTCCGAGACAGACCCATTTCACCAACTTCGCTTTCTTCAAACGCAGGGCTTGAATGCCCGGTTCCACACCGTGCGCAAACACTCCCTTGAGCTCCGACGGCGGTCCCGGCAACACGATAATCCTTGTATCCTGGATTTCGCTGACAAAACCGAGGGCTGAACCGACCGGGTTTTCCAGTTTTGTGCAGTTTTCAGGAAAATAACATTGCTGCTTGTGATCCTCGGTTACCGTAAATCCACGGGCCCGGTAGTTTTCGCCCAGTTGATTCCAGATCTCCTCCGAGTACACGAGCTTTTTGCCTACGACGTCTGCAACAACATTGCGCGTACGATCGTCCGAGGTCGGACCCAGACCGCCCGATACAAACACCCAATCGACTTTTCTTACGAGCCATTCCAGGACCTCTTTCATGTCCGACTCTGTGTCAGACGTGCTGATGTGGTGAGTAACCGAAAACCCGTAATGGTCGAGTTGATGGGCAAGCCATGCGGCGTTTGTGTTAACGATCTCCCCGTCAACAACTTCGGTCCCGATCGTGAAGATTGCAGCTTTCAAAAATTGCCTCCTGGAATTCCAGTAATTTTGTAGACAATGCTACACGATCAATTGCGCGGTTTCAAAGCAGATTCAGGAAGGCGCCTGATTGGATACGACGCGCCGTTACTGCTATTCTCGCGGTCAATGAAGATACTGCATACGGCGGACTGGCACATCGGCAAGCGGCTGGACCGGTTTTCACGAATCGAGGAGCAGCGGGCGGTTCTTGCGGAGATTGCGACGATAGCCGCGCGGGAGCATGTGGACGTCTGCCTGGTTGCCGGGGATTTGTACGATACGGTGAATCCCGGAAGCGAGGCGGAAGAGGTGCTGTACCGGGGACTCACCGACCTTTCCGGCGGAGGAGCCCGACCGGTGATTGCGATCGCTGGAAACCACGACTCTCCTGACCGGATCAACGCGCCGGATGTTCTTGCCCGGCAGCACGGCATTATTCTCATCGGCTATCCCGCCGCGGATATCCCGGAGATCTCCGGTGCTGCCGCCGAACGGATCGGCTTCTCTCTCCACGCACCGGTTCCGGGGCTGGCGGAACTTCATCTGGGTTCGCACCCCGGAATTCCGCTTCGGATCCTGACAACCCCCTACGCCAACGAATACCGTCTCCACGCGGCGCTGATTCCCGACACCGCCGGCTCCACCGCCGATGCCCTTTTGCAGGACACTCTGCGCGCGCACTGGAGCGCCGTGGCGGGGGACCATCTCGGCGGCAACGGTATCGATCTGTTGGTGACGCACCTGTTTTTTGCCGATGACCCGGCGGCGCCGCCGGACGAACCGGATTCCGAACGCCCGATCGGGCACGTCGGGGGAGCCCCGCCGCTGCCGACGAATATCGTCCCGGATCAGGTGCAGTACGTCGCCTGCGGGCACCTGCACCGCCCGCACACGTTGTCCGGTCCCTGTCCGGTGCGGTACGCCGGCAGCCCGCTGTCCTACAGCTTTGCCGAGGCGGAACAAACCAAGTCGGTAACGATTATCGAAGTTGAACCCCACGGAAACCTTGGCGACGTGCCGACGATCCGCACGGTACCGCTGACCTCCGGGCGGGGACTGGTACGGATCACCGCCGATGAGGTTTCCGCGGCGCAGACCGCCCTTACCGCCAACGTTGAGGCGTACGTTGAACTGAGCCTGCACCTCCCGGACTTTCTCTCCGGCAGCGACCGCAACCTGCTGCACACCACGCATCCGCGTATCGTGACGATTGTCCCGATTGTGGAAACGGACCACGAGGCGTCCCGGCGTGACCAGATCGACCCGACGGCGGACATTTCCGAACTCTTTACCCAGTATTTCACCCGGGAGCACGGAACCGCGCCCAGCGCCGAGATCCGGGGGCTTTTCCAGGAGGTCCTTTCAGAGGCCGGGGAGCGGACAGAATGATTCCAAAGACGCTGGTGATGGAGGGGGTCTACTCGTACCGACAACGCGTGACGATCGATTTTGAACCGCTTACTGCGGCGCGCCTCTTCGGCATTTTCGGCCCCGTTGGAAGCGGCAAGTCAACGGTGCTTGAGGCGATCAGCCTGGCGCTGTTTGGCGATACCACGCGACTGAACAGCAAGGGCGACAACCGTAACTACAATCTGCTGAACCTGCGGTCTGATCGGCTGTGGATCGACTTTGTGTTTGTGAACCATGACGGCGACGAATACCGGTTTACCGTGGAAGCGCGGCGGCGGAGTACCGACTTTGAAAAGGTCGGCGCCCTGAAACGCAGTGGCTACCGCCGGGAAAACGGGGAGTGGCACCCCCTGCCGACGGTGTCGGGGGAAGCGGTGCTCGGCGTGAGCTACGATAATTTCCGCCGCACCGTCATTATTCCCCAGGGCCGGTTTCAGGAGTTTCTGCAACTGGGTGTGAAAGACCGGACGGAGATGCTGAAAGATCTGTTTGGGCTGGATCGGTTTGATCTGTATCGGGGAGCCAAAAACCTGTTGGACCGCGCGGTGCAGCGGATCACCGCGATTGAGGCGGCGATTGCGGAAACGCCGGAGGATACGGAACGGCAATTGACCGAGCTGGAGTCGGAACTGGAGCGTGTCACGGGTCAGCGCGCCGCTGCGGTTGAGCGTCGCGATACCGCCGTGGCGTGGCGCGAACGGCTCGCAGCGGTGGCGGGGTTGCTGCGCGAGCAGGACAGCCTGTCTGTGGTGGAAAACGAACTTGCGTCCCGCGCTGCGGCGATGGAAACCGAGCGATCACGTCTCACCCGTCTGGAGGCGGTGCGCTCAGAACTGCTTGTCCCGTTTCGCGAGCGCGAGCGCGCCGTTGCCGCGGTGGCAGAGGAGCGGCAGCGTCACGAGGAGGCGGTTGGCGCGCGGGAGCCGCTGCGGGCGGAACGGGAGCGTCGGGAGACGCAGGTGGCGGAGCTGGAAACGGCGGAGCAGTTGCGCCCCGAGCAGGAGGCGCGGCGGGATTTGCGGCGGCGGGCTCTGCGGTCTGTGACCGACCGGGAGGAGCTGCACCGTGTCCGCACGGCAACGACGGATGAACGCGAACGGGAGACGGCGGCGCAGTCGAAACTGGCGGAATACGCCGAAGAAGAAACCCGGCTTAATGAGGCGATCGCCCCGCTGCGGGAGGGCCTGCCGGATCACGCAACGCTCCGCGCGGCAGAGGCGGTGAAACGGAGCCGGGATGAACTGGCGGCGACTCGCGCGGAACTGCACCG
>JAQIBO010000438.1 GCA_027859055.1 Spirochaeta sp. | reverse complement strand
CTTTGAATGCCGTGTCGTAACTTTTCCTCATGATTCAACCATAACCTCTCTTCGTTCATGAGGGCGAGACGTTTCCTAAACCGCCGGTCATTCCTGTCTGAATCGCTGGGCTCATTATAATATACCGGCGCCAGTCCGATCGGATCGTTGACGGTGTCGCCGACGATTAGCGCCACGGTAACGTCCAGTTCGTGGTCGATACCCCTGGAGGCGTCCACCGGTATCCGGCTCCTCTACCTCCTGGATTTCAATATCGGCGCTGGTGTGGACCTTGCCCTCGGAAGTTCGGAAGTCGCTTTTGGTGCCGAATCAGAGATCGACTTCGTGGCTGCTGATTCAAAAATAGCTCAGGAGCTCTCGGTGACTCCTGGTTCCGTTGACCTCGGGGTTAGCACCACAAGCAACCCGCAATTCATCCGCCCGCGGCTGACCGCCGGCGTTGGCCTGAACCTCGGGCCGGTGAAGCTGGATGTGCCGCTGATGTACTACTTTGATACGGATGGGCCCACCGCGATGCTCGGGGTTAACCTCGGGATCGTCTGGTAGGGGCGACGATACTCCACACCTGGTGGATGTTGGTGCCCGCGAAGTCGTCGGGCATCGTCAGTTTGGTCAGTTTCCGGGTTTCACCGGCGTTCAGCTCCTGCCGGTGAAACTGGAAGCGCCGTTTATTGGTGGAAAAGATCACTCGCCCGGGCTGGCCGCCGCGGGCCGCCGGATCCAGCAGCTCGATACACGCGTTGATCAGTCCGACGTGGTCACGCTGGACGTCAAAGGTATCGCGCATATTCTTGGAGTTGGAAAAACTCGGCGGGTCCAGAACGATCGTATCAAACTTCCGGCCCTCACGACGCAGCGTTTCAATCTCCTCCAGCACGTCACCGCGGCGAAACTCGTGGTTGGGAGCGTCCAGCGCATTGAGCTGCATGTTCTTTCGCGCCCAGGTGAGATAGGTGTTGGAAAGGTCTACCGTGACGGTGGATGAGGCGCCTGCGGCAGCGGCGTAGACGGTGAAACTGCCGGTATAGGCGAAGAGGTTCAGAACCCGATGCTGCGTGACGCCTTTGGCCACATAGAGGCGCAGTTCGCGGTGGTCGAGAAAGAGGCCGGTGTCGATGTAATCGGAGAGGTTCACCTGAAAGAGCAGCCCGTGCTCTTCAACGGTAATCGTGTAGTTGCGCCGTTCCAGCGGCTCGTACTGGGATGACCCGCGCTGGCGTTCGCGGCGCTTGAAAAATACGCGCCCCCGCGGCACCGTCAGCGTTCGGGCGGCGGTATCCACCATCGTCTCAAGCCACGCGTCGTGTTCCTCATCGGTTCGCTCGTGGGGCCGGGCGTATTCGGCGATGTGCAGGTGACCGTCGTACCAGTCGACGGCAAAGGGAATTTCCGGAATATCCCGGTGGTACACGCGAAAGGCGTTTGTCTCTACCCGTTTGGCGTATTTCCAGAGGTGCTTGAACCGTTTTTTCAGGCGGTTGGCAAAAAAGGTGCGCTGTTCTTCCGTCTTGGCGGGGTCTGTCATGTCACGTCAGTGCGAATCGTCGGCAGATGCCGCCGCCGATTACCGCGTCCCCGTAGTCGCGGTGTGGTGTTGCAGCGCCGCAAAATGGGGGTCACTCAGGACGCGCATTTTGACCGACAGTACCGCATATCCTGAGGAAAGGTCCTCTTTCTGGACCACCACATCCTCGGGAGCCTTTATTTTTACGTTGGTGAAGTTCCAGATCGCTTTGATACCGCATCCGACCAGAAGGTCTGTCGTCTCCTGAGCGTATGCCGACGGTACGGTCAGCACCGCCAGATCCACGACGGTCCCGCGGATCTGATTGGTGAGTTCATCGATGCCGTAGATCGGAACGTCGTTGATCGTCCGGCCGATCTTTTCCGGGTTTGCGTCAAACGCCGCGATAATATGCAGGCCGTGGCGCGGAAACTCAGCGTATCCCATCAGTGCCGATCCGAGATGGCCGGCGCCGACGATAATCGCGTTATGCACCTGGTTCCAGTGTAAAAACGCGTTAATCGCCTCGATCAGTTCCCCGACGGGAAATCCGATACGCGGCTTTCCGATTATTCCGGTTATCGCGAGATCTTTGCGTACCTGGATCGGCTCCAGTTCAAGTTCTTCCGCGATGACGGTGCCGGAGATGAAGGCGCGGCCTTCTTTTGCGGCGGCTTCCACCACGTGAAGATACGAGGGCAAGCGTTTGATTGTCGGCAGACTTGCGAGCTTTATAGGCTTCATATACGATTCCCCTGATCAATGGCTCCGGGTTCAAGAGTATATCCCGATGAACCACAAATTGAAAGCGCTGATCCGGGAGAAAGATCATACCTGACACACACGTTACGCTGAAGATTGAGAAACTGGTCACCGGTGGTGACGCGCTTGCACGCACCGACGAGGGCGTCGCCTTTGTCCCGGGAGCCCTGCCGGAGGAAACGGTGGAGGTAGCGTTGCAGCCGCCGCGCGGAGGTCGTAGGACGGGCACCGTGAAGCGAATCGTCGCTCCGTCTCCACTGCGGGAGACGCCGCAATGCCCCGTTTTTGATCGCTGCGGCGGATGCGACTGGCAATACCTGGCGTACGACGGGCAGATTGCGTGGAAACGCCGGATCCTGGTGGAAAATCTGCAGCGTATCGGGGGTTTGACCGTGGATGAAACGGCCGTTACCGCAGTCAGCGGTGCGCCCTACGGGTATCGAAGCCGCGTCCGCCTTCACCGCGGTCCCGACGGCAGCGGGTTTTACGCACGAAACAGCAAAGAGGTGGTGGCGATTCGTCACTGTCCGGTGGCAACGGATGGAATCAACGCGCTTCTTGCCGCTGCCGCAGACGGAACGGTGCCGCGGATCGCCGACGGTGCCACGCTTGTGGACGGGGGAGAGGCGGTATACCGGAGTGACCGCGACCGTCGGTCCCGGATCATGTTTGCCGATGTGCCGTTTACCTGTGCCACCGCCGGTTTTTCCCAGTCAAACCGGGCGCTTCTTCCGGAGCTTGGGCGGTTAATGGCGGCCACCGTACACACGGATGTCCTGATCGATCTGTACGCCGGCGCCGGGTTGTTGCCCGTTCTTGTCGCGACGTATCGCGATGCCCCCGTACGAAGGGTAGTGTGCGTCGAACCGGATCGGCGAAATACCGCGTATATCACAGAAAACATCGCGGCGGTTGCGCCGACGGCGGCGGTACGGGTGATTCCCCGAACGGCGGAGGGTGCGGTCTCCGGGCTCACCGCGGACAGCCGGACTACCGTGCTTCTGGATCCGCCACGGGGCGGGTTGAACAAAACAGTGCGGCGCTGGCTTCTCGCTGCGGCGGAGCGTTCCGCAGGCACCGCTGCGCCGGATATCGTCTATCTCAGCTGTGATTCCGCTGCGCTTTCCCGGGACATAGCCGCGCTGAGCGAGGGGTACGTGGTCGAGTCGCTGACGGTGATCGATTTTTTCCCGCAGACCGCCCACATCGAGACGCTTGCCGTGTTGCGTCCGCGCGTAGCAGAGGAGGGCGAGGAGGCGGGCCGACCGGTATGAGACGGGCGCTCCTCACGGCGGTGGTCTCCCTGGCGGGTATTCTTGGCCTGACCGGAGCGGCGGTACCGGTGAGCGCTCAGGAGACACCGGACATCCGGGACGTACAACGAACCGATGAATTGCGAACCGTGCGGGAGGGAGTGACCGCCGGTGCCCTCACCGCGCCGCCGGTGGAGTACTCCTACCGTTTCGATGCCGACGCGGTACCCGGTCTCGTTCTGGCCACTGAAGACCGCCGTCTTCGTATCATGGACCGTGACGGCGAGCTGGTAACCGAACACCGCACCGGCATCCGCGACCCCCACGCACTTTTGGTACTCGCCGGAGGCGTGCTGCAGTTGATCGATTCCGACGGCACCCCCCATCTGTACGGGTATCGCAACGGTCGCATCCACGGAACTGCCGGGGATGCGATCCGCGCCACCAGAACCTCGGCAGCTCCGATCGCGATCTACCCGGACGCGGACGAGAATCGCTACACCCTCATCGCTCCGGGAGCGATCCGGTATACCAGCGCCGCCGGGCGCCGGTTGTACGAACGGCCGCTGCCCGCCGCAATTCGTTCACACACCGGTGACGGAGAAACGCTCTTCATCGGTCTCGCCGACGGGCGTCTGTTCGGCTTTTTCCGTGACGGCCGTGGCGAATTGCTTGTGCGATTACCGGCGCCGATCGTTGATCTGCGCGCGCCGGTGGACGGCGGGTCGCGGTACCTGTTGGCTCTGGACGACACCGGTACCGTGTATCGTCTGGATTCACGCTCCGCCGGCGGGACAGATCAACGGGAGCTCCGGATCCGCTGGTCCCGCGATCTTTCCGGGGAGATCCGCGGGGACGGGTTCCGGTTTGCCCCCTCTGCCGTCGGCGGACCGGTTGTGGTTCTTGCCCCCGGCGCGGGTCTCGGCGTTGTAACCCCCGACGGAGGCGTCTCGTGGTCGCGGACGATTCCCGGCGCCGGATTTCGGTGGGCCGGAGGTTACGCGTTCCCCGCTGCGGTGGTCGCCGTGACCTCGGACGAGCGCCTGTTCGTCTTTGACGCCCGCGGGGGAGTGGTTACCGTGCGGCAGTTGCAACGCCGTCCCATCGCGATTCATCCCCTGCCGCGGCGAGGGCAGCTTCTGCTGGAATACTCCGAGTGGCGCTACGAACTTATCGCATTGCCCGATCGAACCGACTCGACGATTACGGGGGCCGACGCTTCGGTGGCGCCTGGCCGCCGGCTGCCTGACCGTCCCCCGTCGGTGTTCTCCGCCACAGCGTCATCCGCCGGAACGGGTGGTGATCGCTCCGGGGCGCTGGGCGCCCTTACAGGCAGTGTTCTCGACGGTACATCCCGGGAAGAACGGCGCACCCTTCTGTCGACGCTTCGTAACCGGTTGGAACGGGAATCTCTGTTCGGCGCGGTCGGGACGTTTCGTGCCGCTCTGATCGAACTGAGCAGCGAGGTGTATCGCGATCCCCGCGGGCGCGGCGGAGTCGTCCTGAACGATTTTCCCACCCTTCGGTACGCGGCGGTGGAACTTCTCGCGGATCTTGGCGATCGACCCTCCCGGCGGGCGTTGTCGGCGGTTATCCGACACGACCCCGATCCTGATGTGGTCGCCGCGGCGCTCCGGGCGATTGCGGCGGGTGGACGCGACGATGTCTCCGCAGTGACGATCGGCTATGAGCGGTTTCGTCGTTTTTCCGACGGGGAACGGGTGGCTGTCGCCGATGCGTTGGTGCGATGCATGGAGTCGGTAGTACCGGCACCGGAGGTACAGGGCGCGGACCGCTTCCGGGAGATCGCCGTGGAGCTGGCCGCGGCGGCGCTTCCCCGCAGCGTTCGCGAACGGGCGATATCAGTCGGTCGCCGCTGGTGAGAACAGCGTCTCCAGCTCGTCCCGCCCAAAGGTGTAGGTCGTGTTGCAGTTGTGGCACGTCGTTTTGAGCGGAATCGGGCCGACGGCCAGAATGTCGTCACGCTCCTCCTGCGGGAGCGCCGCGAGAAAGCGGCTGAAACGCTCCTTGCTGCAGCCGCAGTAGAACTCCGCCGGTCGCGTCGCGATAAGCTGCGGCTCCCACGGCGCCAGGTGTCGCCGGACGATATCCGCCCCGGTCGCGCCCTCGGAGAAATGGCGTCCCAATGGCCGGACAGTTTCCAGCTTTTCAGCAATCCGGTCGATCGTGGACACCGAAGCTCCCGGAAGCGCCTGAACCATGATTCCTGCCGCACCAACTACATGCCGGGTGTCGTCAAAATGTACGTTGATATCGAGAAACGTCGCCGTCTGCTCGCTGTGGGCGTAGTAGAGCGCGACGTTTTCCGCCAGGGTTCCCGGTCGGATCGCGATCTGTCCCTGCGCGGGGTAGCGCATTTCATCGGCGTAGCGGAGCATCGTGATCGTCCCGGTACCAAACAGGCGGTGCGAGTCTCCGGCCGTGACGATATCTACCTCGTTGTTTTTGAGGTATCCCCGGACGCGTCCGCCCGCGACCGCTTCCACGGAAAGACCTTCCACGGGACCATCGCATTCCACGGAGAGCCCGATACGTTCCTCATTTTTCATCGTTCCCGCCGCAAGGAGCGTCAGCAGGTACGCGTGCCCCAGAATCAGTGTGCCCCCGGGGCCGAGGCGGTGATTTGCGCGCATCCGATTCACCAGTTCCGTTCCGTGCACAAAGGTGAGGCGGAAGGTGCCCTCGGCGATCAGATAAGCGTCGATACCGTCCCCGGCGATTTCCGGTGTTGAAAACGGTGCCTGCATCATCGGTGTGTTATTTCCTTATTCACGTGCGGAAACATCGCACCGAAACGGGGTCTTCGGCAAGTGACCGCGCCGGCGGTACCGCAGCCCGCTTGACCCCATCGGGGGAGTTCCGTACCGTACCCGGGTGAGTGACCGACTGAACGAACTGATCGACATGGTCCGGGATTATGCGACGGAGTTTCCCGCGGAGCGAACGACGGCCTCCGCATTTTTTCACCTTCTTGAGTCGTGGCCGCGTTCGCTGTACCGGGACCACATGCCCGGCCACCTGACGGCATCGGCGTGGGTGCTTTCACCGGATCGCACGGAAGTGCTGTTGCTGCACCACCGGAAACTCGGTAAGTGGTTGCAGCCCGGCGGACATGCCGATGGTGACGAAGATCTCGTTGCGGTGGCGCGACGGGAATTGGAGGAAGAGACCGGTCTGAACGTGGACGACGTTGCGCGGAGTATTTTCGATCTCGATATCCACGATATTCCCGCTTTCGGTGACGTGCCGGGGCACCAGCATTTCGATGCGCGATTTCTTATGATTGCCGGCAGCCGGGACGCGCCGCAGCGCAACGACGAAAGTCACGCAGTGCGGTGGCACCACCTGACCCGGATCGAGGAGCTCACAGAAGAGGAATCGATCCGGCGTATGGTGGCAAAGAGTTATTCGGAACCACGCTCCACGGAATGAATTGCACCGGCGTTCCGGGCGAGGACGCGCGTAACGAGGCGCGGCGCGATCCGGTGGGCGATATCGAGGAGAACCCCCGCTTTCACGGTGATCGTTCGTGGACGGCGCCGCAAGGACGCCCGCACGATCGCGACGGCCGCTTCGGTCTGTGACTGCATCGCGGTTCGCTGGTGGTGAAACCGTTCCCCTCCGGCGTCGTACACCTCTTTGTCCGGGTCGTTCTCTACGAAACCGAGATAGACGACACCGGCGGTAAGACCGACGGTCCGGTACTCGGCGTTGAACGATTCGGAAAATCGTTGTAACGCCGCTTTGGCGGCGGCGTACACGGAAATACCGGGAAATCCGTGGAGCGCTCCTACGGTGGATACAAACGTGACGTGTCCCCGTCGCGCGGTGATAAGCGGGAGGCACGCCCGGGTCGCGTGGAGCGCCGCGGCGATGTTGCCGTCGATGATAGCGGTGATCGTTTTGGAGGCGAGATCCCTGACCGGGCCACGCATCGAAACGCCGGCGTTGTTTATCAGGAGGTCAAGACCGGCGGAGCGTGTGGCGATATGTGCCGCCAGCCGATCGGCACCCGCGGCGGTTGAAATATCGGCGGCGCAGGTGGAGAGGTTGGCAGCGGGAAACTCCGCCCGGAGGGTAGTTTCGGTCATCTCCAGACGTTCAGCGGTGCGGCCGTTAAGTATCACCGTGGCGCCGGCATCGAGGAGGACGCGGGCCGTTTCCCGGCCGATACCGCGACTGCTCCCGGTAACGACAACGGCCATATTGGAAAGCCTATGGCGTTCAGCGCCGGTCAGGCGGGATTTTCGTGTGGTTTTAGCCATTATGCGCGGCCCTCGTCATGCGGATCGGCTTCGTCGCCGGCGTCTTCCTCGGTGTACCCGCTGCGATAGTCGGCAACGCGTTCTTCCGCGAGGACGCGGTACCGCCCGACCACCTGGCCGCGGTCGCTGACGATGATCTCGTACTGGGTCACCGTTTTGTCGCCGTCGATGCGGGAATCACCGCGCACTTTCACCTGTTCGGTGCCGTCCTGGGGATAGAGACCGGGTACGGGATTTCCGTGCTTGAGCGTGTGCCACTCGTTGTCGAGTTCACTGAGAACTTCCCGGCGTTGGGCGTCGGTGTCCATGGTACTCGCTCTTATATCTCCGGATCGATCTCGTAGGCTTCCGACGGAAGCTCAGCGGTGTTCATCATCGCCGAAATACGCTGAATGGAGGAAAGAATGAGCGTCTTTTCCCACTCCTCAAGGGCGTTAAAGCGACGGACAAACGCCTCCTGCAGGAAATTCGGATGCGTTTCCAGGATGTTGCGCGCTTTGTCGGTAATGTCCACGTACACACGTCGCTTGTCCTGTTTGTCCCGGGTCCGCTCGGCAAGTTCCTTGAGCTCGAGACGGTCGAGAATCGTGGTTACCGTGGCCTGACTCAGACTGATACGGCGAGCCAGCTCACCGATCGTCATTGTGCCGGATTGCCCGATTTCGCTGATAACGATGAGCTGGGGGCCGGTGAGACCGTACTGCTTGGACAGCTGTCGGGAGTGAATGTCGATTGCGCGGATAATCTGGCGAAGAGTAGACAGTACGTAGGCACTGGTATCCTGCTTATTCATCGTCCTCGTGCTCCTTGCCGGTGAAGGGTATTACCTTACCGGTCTCATGGGAATGCGTATTCTGCTGTTGCGCCGTGTATTCTTCGATCAACTGTACGCTTTGAAAGGGTATCATAAGATGATCGGCATCACCAAATTCGCGACGAAGTTCGTCGGCGTCGGGGGCGATGATGACGGCGCTTTTCTCCGGAAAGATAAGCCCTGTTATGGAAACAAAATACGGATGGGTCATATCCAGCGAGCGAGACTCTATGATGCGGTTTTTCTCATTCCATGTAAAATGGATTCGGTATGTAGACATAGATTTCAATAGCTTCGATATTTATACAACACAAAATAATCCCCTCTTTTTCGCGTCTTGAAAACTTAACACATGTATAGTACTATCACAATATGTTGTCAGCGCTTCGCCCGGCTTCAGAACTGATCCGTCCGGCACGCCTCACCGCCGGGCCGCAATCTGCGGATGTCGTCTGTACCGATGCGGTAGCGCTTTTTCGGGGATCTCTTGTTCTGCTCTCGGGGGAGGCGGCGTTAAGTGTGGCCACGGCCATTTTTGCCCAGTTTCAGCATGGTGGTCAGGTTCCTCTGCCGTGGATTATTAACGACAATCGCGTTCCGAACCCTCCGGATCTTGTTTCAGCCGGGGTTGACCTGTCCCGGACGATCTGGTTTTCGGTACCCGGCCACGCGGTTGCGGCAACTACCACGGACGCCCTCCTGCGGAGCGGTGAGTTCCCGCTTATCTGTGTTGACGTGGCCGGTCTTGCCGCGATTTCTCCCGGAAATATCGCGCGGTTCATGCATCGCGCCCGCGGCAATGGCACAACGGTACTGTTTCTCAGCGAATCCTCTGTGGCTGCGCCGTCCCCGGCGATCGCGTTTCAATTGGAGGTTACCGCGCCGGATTCGCACCGCCTCGAGGTGCACGTGCGGCGGACACGAGTACCTCTGAACGACGGTGTGTGCAATGTCGGAACCGCGGTTCCTCTGTCTTAGCCTACCGGACCTGGATCTTCAGCTGGTGCGGCGGCGGGAGAATATTCCGACGGGTGTACCGTTGCTGATCGTGGAATCGGATCGGCCGTCGGCGCGGGTGCAGGCGTGCAATACAGCGGCGGCACAGCTTGGCGTCGGTATCGGTATTCGCTATTCCGCGGCGCTGTCACTTTCCGGGACGATACGGGCCGGCGTGGTGGCGGAACACGAACGGGCACAGGCGGTTACAGAGATCCGCGCCCTCCTCGGAGAGTTGCTGCCCGGTGTGGACGTGTGGCAGCTCAACACGACTGTGTTCTGGGGTGATGTCCGTGGTATGCGGGGGCTTGGCGTCGGATCTTCCGCGTGGTTTCGCACGTTGACGGAAACGATCTCCCGCGCGGGCTGGAGCGGCGGGGTTGCGCTGGGGTGGACGCGGCCGGGGACGTTCTGCGCCGCCCGGGTGGCAGCGCCTCAGGCGGCGGT
>JAQIBO010000436.1 GCA_027859055.1 Spirochaeta sp. | reverse complement strand
TCCATCGCCTCGAAGCGGACGCGCCCCTCCCTCGCTTCGGCGCGAAACTCCGCCTGGAGCTCCCAGAACTCCGGTGGGAGGGCCACCATCGGTCGGGATGGAGTCTCCACGGCGAGCTGGGCAGACGCCGCGCGCTCAATCTCCGGGCGCTCGGCACGAAAGCGCGTCGTGATCAGATCCGCGAGCTCGTTCAGTTGTTCGGCCGTCAGTTCCATAGCTGCTTCTCCCATTCAATCCTCCTTGAAGTATATACCCTACCGAGTTCAAAAAAGGGAGTAGTGATTCAGGAAGACGGAAAAACTTTTGCGAAGCGGCAGATTTCTCGCGGAGACCGGACGTGATCCGCCGCGCTACCGATCCGCGGCGGACGTCGCGACCGGGATCGTTCCTCAGCGCTCCGCGCTTGCGGTACGACCCGTTTCTCGGACTACGTCCTGCGTGTCGGTGGGTTCCTCGACTTCGTCTCCGGTACCCACCTTGTGTACACGCCTTCTACCGGAGACCGGACTTGAACCGGCACGGCCATTACGGCCGGGAGATTTTAAGTCTCCTGTGTCTACCATTCCACCACTCCGGCGTCTGACCCGTCGGCATCCTGCGTCATAAATCGACTCACACCGACAGTATGTGGGGCATGATAATCGCGCATCCGGGTCCGGTCAACGATGTGTGATACGTTGCAGGTATGAACAGTTCGCGATGGTCTGCAGAACTTGCGCTGGCGGTCGAGTGCGCGGTGACGGCGGGGAAACGGTTTCGAGAGGAGTTCTGCCGTTCTGACGGCCCCCGTGGTGCCCGCGGTGCGGCGGTGATTGATGATGAGGTGGAGCTCGACGTGCGATCGCAACTCACGGGTGCATTCCCCGCGTACGGATACCTTGGTGAGGAGACCGGATCGGCGCCGTCAACCGGTTCAACATTTGCAATCGGTTCCGACGGTGTGACGCAACCGGTAT
Organism: Spirochaeta sp.; assembly: GCA_027859055.1. Lineage (GTDB taxonomy): Bacteria > Spirochaetota > Spirochaetia > DSM-27196 > Alkalispirochaetaceae > Alkalispirochaeta. The sequence continues at coordinate 2,447 of JAQIBO010000436.1, read as the reverse complement.
GGGTTGTCGATCCAAACGACGGGACCAGCGCGTTCCAGGCGGGATACCGCGGAGCGTCGGTTTCCATCGCGCTTATCGATCGCGGCCGCCCGGTGCTGGGCGTGGTGTACGCGTACAACGCGCCAACCGACGACGGTGATCTGATCGCCTGGGCCGAAGGGGCGCCGCTTCGACGGTGGGCGCCGGAGCGACTGGACACGCCGGTTTTTCAGGAACGCCGAGACCCCGCTCAGCCCGTGACGCCTCCGTCCGAAACGTTCGACCGACGTGCTGGTGACTACCGGCCGATTCTTGTCTCCCATAAAGCCGATACGCGACCGGTGGCCAACGCGCTTCTCGGTGGAGAACGCCGGTTTCGCGCCGTTGTCGGTATCGCCTATCGCCTCGCGCTCACAGCCGTGGGGGAGGGTGCCGCCGCAGTGACCCTGACAGCGCCCCGCTCGTGGGACATGGCGGGTGGCCACGCGTTGTTACGTGGAGCCGGAATGGAGTTGTACACCGCAGAGGAGGGGATCGTCTCTTACGACGAACAGGGATACTGCTCGCGGTCAGACGCCTATTTCGGTGGAAGTGCAGAAACGGTGCAGGCACTGACGGCCGCCGACTGGCGCCGTGCTTTCGGCGAAGGAACACCGGAGCGGCAGCGCAATACGATTCCCCATGCCGTGGCACCTCTCGAACTCGCCGGACGCACCCTCCCGGCTCCCGTGGGGCCGCATGCGGCAACCAGTCAACCGCGTGGCGGCGGCGCTCCGCAAGGCGATGATGGGGCGCACACCGCGCGACGGTGCGTATCCGCCGCCGTTCTTGATCGGGCGCAAGGGGTTCTTCTCGGACAATGTGCGGGCGACTCCCTTGGCTCGCTGGTAGAGTTCCTCTCACCCGAGGCGATCGCCGAGCGTTATCCGTCCACTTCGGGATCTCCCGGGCCGCACCACCTCGCTGATGGTGGCACGTTCGGAACGATCGCCGGCCAACCAACGGACGACACGGAGATGGCGTTACTCCTCGCACGCTCACTGGTGAGCGCAGGCACCTACGATCGGGAATCTGTCGGTGCGGCGTACCGTTGGTGGCTCGACTCGGAGCCATTTGACGCGGGGATGACGATATCCGCAGCACTTTCCGGGCGAATGAATCCCGAAAGTCAGGCGAACGGCGCGCTGATGCGCGTGAGCCCGCTGGGAGTTTTTGGCGCCGGAATGCGCCTCGCCGACGCCGACATCGAGGCCAATACCGCCACCGCCACCGACATCGATGCGGTCAGCCGACTCGCTCGCGCCGCGCGTCGCGACGCGGAGCTTACTCATGTCCATCCCAATTGCGCCGCCGTAAACGTGCTGTTTGCATACGCGATCGCCGAAGCGGTCGCCAATCCCGGCTCGACACCGCGGGACATCTACCACGGTGTTCTCCACCGGGCGGCTGGGGAGGATATACCCGCCGAAGTCCGCGGATGGACCTCAGCGGCGGGGTCGGAGTTCCCGGAGAATTACCTCACCAAACAGGGCTGGGTCCGAATTGCGTGGCAAAATGCGTTGCGACAGCTCCTTACCGCAAACGACCCTGCCACGGCGATCCGGGAGACCGTACGCCGAGGCGGCGACACCGATACCAACGCCGCCATCTGTGGGGCCCTGGTTGGCGCCGTTCACGGGGCGTCCGGGTTTCCCGCGATGTGGCGAACGATAATCTCCTCCGCGCGCCCGATAGAAGGTATGTTCGGTGTGTTCCGTCCGCGGCCACAGGTGTTGTGGCCGGTTGACTGGGAGGCACTGGCGGAACAGCTGCTCCTGACGGGGTTGCACACGCAGTGAGTGGGTGGATTGACCGAGAAGTATCCACAAAGTTGTTGCAAAATGGACGCTAACGAACAGTGGCATCAGGAATTACGTGGTGGAACGTTACTTAACGAAGACTCCTACTGTTGAGACCAAGAAATAGGATTGGCTCTGCAACACGATTGTGTATACACTCCCCATGACCAGGATACGCAGATAGAATTATGCACTTACCGCCTCACATACCGTTTGCCCCCACCTCCGGCCGCTTCTTCTACGGCTGGATCATACTCGCGCTGGGAACACTCGGGGTTCTCATGAGCACCCCCGGCCAGACCGTCGGCGTTTCTCCCTTCACCGACTTCCTTATCCGCGACCTGGGCATCTCGCGGACCTCCCTGAGCCTCGCCTATCTCATCGGCACCCTGAGCAGCTCCTTCACGCTGACCCACGCCGGCCACGCCTACGACGTCCACGGCGCCCGGTTGGTCGGAACCGTCGTGGCCATTGCCCTTGGCCTCGTCCTGCTGATGCTGTCGGTGATACCTCAGACCGTTGCGGTGCTTCAGCACCTCTTCACCGGACTCCCGGCGACGGGTACCGCCTTCGTGCTCGTCACAATCGGATTCTTCTTCCTCCGGTTCTTCGGCCAGGGCGTGCTGGCGC
>JAQIBO010000396.1 GCA_027859055.1 Spirochaeta sp. | reverse complement strand
AGGAACAACGTTACAAGCGGAATTACAATAACCTCGAGTCAAATCGTTTTCTTCAAAACAAAAGTATAGTGTTCAACGGATGGAGCGTCAAAATCGGTACCACCGCGACGACAGGTAGAAGGGGCCACAGCCGCGGGTGTCACTTCGATCTGGAACTCCCCCGAAATCGTAGACAGCTGACATTTTCCAGGAAGAGGAAGACTATCGTACGACCGCAGAAACCTCGGCCAGGAACTGCCGTGCAGTGTTTTCGTCTATCTGATCAGACTCAAGGGCCTGAAAAACCGCAGGAGACCGAGTGACGGCGTCCTCAGGAACTCTGGCCATAGACCAGCTGGGGAAGACGAGTTTGCTTGTTTCTCCGCTGTACAGAACCGTGAACGCCGTGTGCCGTCCGTCTTTACGGATCCGACGTACCAGGTCGTCTACAACGTCATCCTGTCCTTCCAGGACCTGAAGAAAGAAGCCGTTCCGGTACAGGAGTGCGCCGGTGATACCCCGCTTCTGATTGTTCATGCGGGATGTAAGGAGGATATCGCCTACGTCACTCGCGCGCATCTCTTCAGTCGCTTTGCTTCTATAAATTACGAACTTCATCCAAGGCTCCATTATTTTGAGGTACACACGGAATCCAATACGGAAAACCGAACAGCAATGCTCTATTGATTGTAAGAATAAACGGGCTGGAATTGCAGTCATCCCCGCTGTAATCATCCCGCCTTTTGTGCAGTCGAGAAGTTACACCATTTGACGGGACGCAACCACTCATTGCCACGACCCCTAATACGGATTCAGGTAGAAAGCATGTTTTTATGGTACGATCAAGGTCGTGACTCATGAATGGATAGTTGAAACAGTACGTATCCGGCGCTACCTGGTGAGCCATCACGCTGACCAGGAGAGAATGAATGATCGTCTTTCCATACAGGAAATCGAGACGGCCATTGTGAATGGTCGAATTCTGGAGTCATACCCAGACACCGGAAGGGGCGAGAGCGTACTCGTTGCCGGTTTCGCGGATTCGGGAACCCCAATTCACGTAGTGTATGGAAAACGAGCTGAATCTGGTGTGATTGTCACCGTTTACATACCAGGGCCACCCAAATTTGTGGATCCCTTCCAGAGGAGTAAATGATGTCAGAAGTGTGCAGTTTTTGTGGTAATACCGATTTCAAGGCGAAGTCGGTGGACTACGTATACCGACGGGGCGATAAAATGCTGGTCGTAAACGGGGTGCCTTGTACGGAATGCACGTATTGTGGCGAGCGATATTACGAAGCCGACGTTCTCGTTAAGATCGAATCTGACTTTGAGGCGATTGAAAACGGAACGCGGGAAGCCGGAAAGCGTCTTTCCGTCCCGGTGGAGGATTTCTCGCGGCTGGTTGGGTAATCGCGTAACTCACGGGCTATGTTCAACTGAGAAAACTGTCCCAGATGAACGCTTTGTTGCCTGCCCCGCTGTTCCAGGTGGTCTTCTCTGTTGCGGCGTAGCGCCGGGGCCCTGAGAAATTGTTGTATTTTTGTTGTAACTTCGAGGTGGATTGCGGAGGCTCGTCTCGAACGGGACGGTTGGCCCGTTCGGGGCATCGCGCAACTTGGTCGCGTTTACATTGAGGTCGAGCGCGCGTATGATTGAACTATGACGGTACGGTACGTTTACTGGCAAGAGAGCGACCACTGGCTTGGGTATCTTGAAGAGTTCCCTGACTATTGGACGCAGGGGGAAACGGTCGACGATCTGAAGGAACACCTCCGAGACCTTTTTGAGGATCTTTCCCAAGACCGTATCCCAGAGGTTCGGCGCGCCGCGGAGCTAGAAGTCGGTTGAAGCGAAGGGATCTCGTCAAGCAACTGGAAGTGGCCGGATGTGTGTTGATTCGGCACGGTGGTAAACACGACTGGTACCGCAATCCGGCGACCGGCATGTCGCAACCGGTGCCTCGTCACCGGGAGATCAACGAGATTCTGGCCAAGCGCATTCTTAAGCAGTTGACGGAGTAAGTTTTCGATAACGACGCTGGACGACGACGCCCACGAGTGCGGTGATGTCGTCGTTTGGAAAGATACCATTGCCGTTCGTTCGCCGCTCCAGCGGAGCTGCAATTTCCGCTCTACGTACTCCTGGACAGCCGAATCGCGAATCCGTGGTCGCGTTCGACTCGATTTCCTTCGTCTCGTGGATCGATTGTGCGCCCAGTAGGCTTGGTACCGTCCATCCTCAGTGCTGTTTGCTTTGATCTCGCGGGATATCACCGAAACGTTCCGTTACGTGTAGTCGAGCCAGCGGATCTTTCGCGCCGATCTCGCGCATTCGATCTTCATAATCAAACAGACCCCGATGACGCTTGCTTCCCATGTTCCATTCCCTCCCGAGAATGGATTCTACCCAGCCCCTCCTTCACCCGCAACGTTCAGCCGGGTTTTGAGAGGTGCCCCATATACGCTGTGAGATTTTGTTGTATTTTTGTTGTAACCTAGTTGGGAGAGGGACGAAATGAAAGCCGAGTTTACCGCTAACATCGATCAAGCACCGGAAGGTGGCTACTGGGCGATTTGTCCGGAGATTCCCGGCGCAAATGGCCAAGGGGAAACGAAGGAGGAGGCGAAAGAAAGCCTCCGGGAAGCGGTCACTTTGATCCTTGAGGATCGGCTGGAGGATGGTCTGCGCGGCCTTGCATCAGGTGTTCTTCGAGAAACCATTTCTGTCGGATGAAGCGAACAGGACTCGAGCATCGTCTCCGGCGAGCTGGCGGCTTCCTGAAACGCGAGGGACGCTCCCATTCCATTTGGATCAATCCTCAATCCGGCATCGTTGAAACGATCCCACGACATGCCGAGGTCAAAGAACCGCTTGCAAAGAAGATTCTACGGAATCTTGGCGCTCAATGATGTCGATGTTGCGATAGTGATCAACCGGGACTACTTCCTGATTTCGCCCGACCTATTACGTTTGGACCGTTGCTCACAGATCATTGATGATTTCGTATCAAGAACGGTATTATAGGGAGAGTACCCGCGGGAGGGCGAAGTGAGAAACGTTAAAGAGATCGAGCGAGCTGTTGATCGTCTTTCGGACGCAGAGTACGTTGAGTTTCGCCACTGGTTCTTGGAACGCGATTGGGAAGAGTGGGACCGGCAGATTCGGGTTGACTCCGACTCCGGTAAGCTCGACTTCTTGGTCCGTGAAGCAGAAGAAGACGGGGCGTCACAAACCATTGACGATCTTTGATGCATCGTACTACTTCCCGGTTTCGTAAGGCATTCGAATCCTTATCACCAAGCGTACAGCAACGAGCCCGGGATTCTTTTCGACTACTCCAAACGAATCACAACCATCCATCGTTGCACTTCAAGCCTGTTGGTCGATTCTGGTCAGTCAGAGTGACGGATGCGGTACGAGCTTTGGCGGTGAAAGAGGGAGCTGATTACGTTTGGGTTTGGATAGGTTCCCACGATGAATACGATCGCGTGATTAGATAGGCTTGATTGCTCACATTCGAAACGGGAGTATTGTCCCGGTTGAATGGTCTGTAATCCACACACGATTTCCCGTGTATCGAGTGGCCATGAGACGTTTGTTGTATTTTTGTTGTAACCCGCCAACAGAGAGAACAAAGAAAAAGCCTTCCTCAATTGAGAAAGGCCGTAAGCCATTGTAAAACAATGCTTGAAACTGCTGCCGGTATCGTTCCTCGCTACGCTGCGGTACGAACCTTGCTGCCGGTATCGTTCCTCGCTACGCTGCGGTACGAACCTTGCTGCCGGTATCGTTCCTCGCTACGCTGCGGTACGAACC
>JAQIBO010000369.1 GCA_027859055.1 Spirochaeta sp. | reverse complement strand
CAATCGGAAGCATCACGCGGCCGGCGAGCTTTTGCGGCGTCACCGGGTTCAAACCGAGCGCCGGACGGATCGACCCCGACGGCGTTATCCCCTTTTCACCCACCGCGGATCACGTCGGCGTCATTGCCGCCGACGTGGCCACCGCCTCGCGCTGCGCGGCGGTACTGGTGCGGGACTGGCATGCCGAATCGGCGGACACGACCCACGCGCAGGAGACGATAGCTGCAGCACGGCGCGCCAAATCGCCGGAAAAGGGAATTTCCGCGGTGCCCCCGGGACTGCGCGACCTCCTTCGCACCCGGATCGGGCCGGTGCTGGTGCCGGACGACGCGTACCTCGCCCAGGCCGACGCGGACGGCATTCGCGGGCTTGAGTCGGCAGTTGAACGGCTCTCCGGTCTCGGTGTGCCGGTGCAGCGCGTTTCGATCATGGACGACATCTCTGATATCAACGCCGCCCACACCGCGATGATTGCCCGGGAGTTTGCCGCGGTACACCGCTTCTGGGAAACCGAGTTTGGCGAGTTCTACCACGAGCGCAGCCGTGAACTCATTTCCCGCGGCGGTGAAATAGGCGACGACGCCTACCGCGCCGCCGTGTCCGGTGGCCCCGTGTTCCGAAAGCGTCTTGAAGCGGCGCTGGAACGTCACGGCGCCTCCCTGTGGCTTGCGCCGGCGACTACCGGAGAAGCCCCGGAAAGCCTCGCTGCAACGGGCAATCCGATTATGAACCTCCCCTGGACCTACGCAGGCCTCCCGACGGTGGGTATCCCTGTCTTCAATCTGCCCCACGGATGCGGTCCCGCGGGCCTGCCGCTGGGTGTCCAACTGGCTGCGGCACACGGCCGGGACGAATGGCTGCTCTATGCGGTCACACTGATTGAGGCGGCGTTCGGCTGACGGCCTGAACTCAACTTGGCCTGCGCGACCAAAAGCTGTTACGATACCGTATGAGCACACAGATCGCATCCAACGGATTTCATCACATCGCCCTGGCGGCACGCGATTTTGACCGGAGCGTGGGGTTTTACCGCGACGCTCTCGGCTTCACGTCCTTTTGCAGCTGGGGGGCCGCCGGAGAACGCGCCACGATGCTCGCCGTCGGAAACGGTAACTACATCGAAATTTTTGAGCGTCCGGATCACGAACAGACCGAAGGGCGACTGCTTCACTATGCCCTCCGCGTCGACGACTGCCGCAGCGCCCATGCCGCCGCGCTTGGTGCCGGGGCGACGGAGCTTCGCGCCCCGGCCGATGTAGACATCCCCTCCGACCCGGTCTACGCCGTGACGATATCGTTTGTCACCGGTCCCGATGGCGAGGAGATAGAGTTTTTCCAGGAACGGTGAGGCGATACCGTCCGGTTTCCGCGCGGGTCAGCTTTCCAGATACCACTCGCCACACCAGATTTTCCGTAACGGAATCAGTCCGATCAGCGAAAGCACGGCGGCGGCGGCGAACACCCCGGTAAAACCGAAAGACGCGACAAGAACGCCGGTCACCAGCGGCATGACGGCGGTACCGATATTGGCCGCGCCAAACACGCCGGCGTACAACGCCCGGTGCGTGTCCGGCGAGATCTGCACCAGCACCGCATCCACCCCGAGTTTCTGTGCCGAGATGATTCCACCGGTTATCAGGTACAGCCCGGCGTACACCCACAACGGAGCGGTTCCCGCCACCGTAAGCGCGACCGGGAAGAGCACGCCGAGCATGATCAGTTCGGCACGAACAACAAGCCGGAACCCGCCCCGTTTGATCAGGCGCGTCCAGAGCGCGTTGGCAACCAGCATACCGCAGATCTGCACCACCACAAACGTTCCCGCGGTAACCGGCGTCATCTCGTAGGTGCGGTGGGCAAGCGCGGTCACCAGTGGAATCGCGGTGAAACCCGGGGCAGCCAGATTGACCACGGTAATGAGCCCCCGCATATTCTGATCAGATGCCAGAATCCGCGGCACCTCCCGAAACGCGTCGCGAAACCCCGGGCGCGGTGTACCGTTCGGCGGCGGCGATGGTGGCTCGTGAAGCATCCAGAAGCCGCCGGTGGCGACCAGCAGAAACGTTGCAGCCATCGCGAACAGAACGATATACCCGGTGGGGAACACGGTCTGTCCCAGAAACACCCGCGTCACCACGGCAGAAATCAGCAACCCCGTCCCGGTAGCTACCTGCCGGTTCACGAAGAAGCGGCGACGATCGGTGGTTGCGACCAGTTTCCCGACCAGGTCGGTGTAGGATACGCCGGCAAACGCGCCGCTCAGGGCAAAGATCGCCATCGATACAAAGACCACCGGGATGATGCTGCCGGTGGTGCCCAGACGCGCGATACCGACGGCGGCACCAACCAGCGCGAGGACCCGCAGGTTGATACCGATCAGCAGAAACGGCTTTTTTCGGTCCCGGGCGTGCAAAAACCCGGCGAACAGGAGCTGGCTGATCAGCGGGAGCCCGATCATGATTCCCGTCAGAACACCGACGGCGGTTTCACCACCTCCCGCAGCGAGGATCAGTGCCGGCATAACCGTATTGACCTCGGTAAAACTCATCGTCACCGCAAGAAAGAAAGAGTGCCAGTACAGCGCCCGGCGGTTGTCGATCGTCATCGGCGTCAGACTTCCTCGTGGCCGCTGATCACCTCGCGCAGATAGTAGTAACTGTCTTTAGGCACCCGGCGCTGGTTAATGTAGTCAGCGTACACGACGCCGAATCGGCGCGTGTACCCGAAGGCCCACTCAAAGTTGTCGATCAGGCTCCACACGAAGTATCCGCGCAGGTCCACGCCGTCCTCGATCGCATCAAAGGCGGCGCGAAAGTGTTGCCGCAGATAATCCACCCGCCGCGGGTCGTGGCAGCGCGTTCCATCCTCGGTAAGTTCATCCCTGACGGCGCAACCGTTTTCGGTGATGTACAGGGGAAATCGGCCGTCGGTGTGCGCCCAGACCCATTTCAGATGGCGGTACAGCCCGCGAGGGACGATCGGCCAGTCCATATGGGTTCGTTCGTGGTGAGAGGGCACTTCCCGGTATCCCTCGGGATTGTCCGCGTTCACCGGGGCCGCAGCAACAACCGGTTCGAAATAGTAGTTCAAACCGAGGAAGTCGATTGGGGCAGCGATGCGTTCCATATCCCCCGCCTCAACCGGCGGAGGAACAGCGTCGGGATACGCATCGAAATGGCGTTGCGGGTAGGGACGTCCGAGCAGCGGATCTATGAAGAACCGGGTGTGCATGTCCGCGGCGCGGTCCGCCGCCGCGATATCCTCCGATCGGTTCGTCGCCGGCCGCGGCATTTCCAGATTGAGGGTGATGCCGATCGGCGCGGTGAGACCGGTTGCCCGGTACGCCTCCGTCGCCATGCCGTGTCCCAGGAGGAGATGGTGACCCGCCGCCCAGGCGGCGCTCCGGTCGGTACTACCCGGCGCGTGCACGCCCACCTGGTATCCGAGCACCGAGCTACACCACGGTTCGTTCAGGGTGATCCACATGTCAACGATATCGCCGAGCTCGCCGAAACACGCAGCGGCGTAATCCCGGAAGCGGTGCGCCGTGTCCCGGTTTGGCCAGCCCCCGCGATCCTCAAGCGCCTGGGGAAGATCCCAGTGGTACAACGTCGCGGCTGCACCGATTCCCTCTCGGTGGAGTTCATCGATCAACCGTTTGTAGTAGTCAAAACCTTTGGAATTGAACGCGCCGGATCCGTCGGGTTGGATTCGCGGCCACGCAATGGAAAAACGGTAGGACCCGATTCCGGCGTCACGCATGAGGCGAACGTCCTCGGGGTAGCGGTGGTACTGGTCAACCGAAACGGCACCGGTGTGTCCGTGAATCACCGCCCCGGGCGTCTCGGAAAAGGTATCCCAGATACTGGTGCCCCGCCCATCGGCGGAGGTGGCACCTTCCACCTGGTAGCTTGCTGCGGCAACGCCCCAGAGAAACCCCTCGGGAAGGTTCAGACTGCTTCGTCGTCGACCCATCTGTTCCTGTTGTTTCATCGCTCATTCCTTTCCGTTTTTCAGTATGTATCGCGTATCGTCCGAACCGTCACGTTCAGTGTGGACGGCGCGGCGGGAGTTTCCTGGGGCCCTGAAGTTCCCGCGAATCCCCCCGACGCGAGGCCCCGGATTGGCTGCAGCGCAATTTCCCGGCGTTCACCGGGAAGCATAAAGAACCCGTTGTCCTCCGGCTGAAACCGCTCGTCCTCCGTCCCCAGGGTGACCCAGAACGCCGGCGCATCGGCGCACGTCAGGGTGATCGAACGCGGCCCCGATGGTGTCACCGAAATAGAGGGGACTTCAAGAGGGGCCGTCTTGTACGGTACAAGAACCCGCTCGTGCCGGTCCAGGACAGCCCCGTCCGGCGAAAGCACCTCCGCCAGGAGAAAGGCGGCGGCCGGCTCAAACGGCAGCTCGCCCACGACGGCGACCCAGAGCTCCGTCCCCGATTCCGGCGCGGCATTCAGCGGTTCCTCGTGCCGCCACACCTCGGTTCCGGACCAGTCGATTCCCCGTATGCGCAAAACTCCGCTGACCGGTTCGACCGTGTCGTTGAGCAGATGCGCGCTGATTCGTCCGTCCCGATGGATCAGAACGACGCGGAGCGGGGCAAAGAACCGCCGCGCCGCATAATGAAGCAGTTTCCACCGGCCGTCGTATTCGATACTTGACCACGAAACGACCGGCCACAGGTCGTTCAGTTGCCAGTACAGCGCTCCCATACTGACCGGCCGACGGCTGCGCCAGTATTCCACCGCCATACCGATCGCCATCGCCTGCTGGACCTGACTGAGATAGACGAAGTCGGCAAAGGTAAAGGGAACGCGAAAGTACCGCGACATCGTCTCCAGAATCACCGTATTACCCCGGGGATTGCGCTGGTGGTGCTCCATGTCGGGTGCCGTGGGGTTGAACTGCTCCGGTGGGGCAAACTGGCCCAGCGTGACAAGCCCGGGAAACGACTGAAACCCGAACTCGGAACAAAAGCGCGGTGTCACATCGTAGTAGGCGTGGAACGGTTTTCCCTCGTGCCATACACTCCAGTAGTGCATATCCCCGGCGGAGTCGTCATGCCAGTTGTCGGAGAAATCTCCCTCCCCCGCAGCGGGAGAGCTGGGCCAGAACACCCGGGTGTCGTCGAAGGCGCGAACCTCCGTGGCGATCACACCGTGATTCAGCCGGTCAAAGTCGATGAGATATCGACCGGGGTTGGCGGTGGAAACGTCAAACCACCCCAACGCACCGATGTTCTCGTTATTTCCGCACCACAGGGCGACAGACGGGTGGGATACCAGCCGCCTGAGCTGTGCGCGGACTTCCTCGCGCACCTCCGCAAGAAACCACGACTCCGACGGGTACAGGGAGCAGGAAAACATGAAATCCTGCCACACGAGGATTCCCAACTCGTCGCAGGTGTCGTAAAAGGCATCGTCCTCGTACTGCCCGCCGCCCCAGACGCGAATCATGTTCATGTTGGCATCCACCACGTCGAGGAGCAGATTTCGGGAGCGCTCCGGAGTGTGCCGAGACGGAAACGCGTCCACCGGAATCCAGTTGGCACCTTTTGCCCAGATATCGCGACCGTTCACCCGGAAAAACATGCTTCGGCCCGTATCGTCTTTCTCGCTGACCACCTCCACCGTTCGAAACGCCGTGGAAAACGACCGCGTCTCGCCGCCAAACCGGACGGTGATCGTGTAGCGTGGCTGTTTCCCGTACCCGGCGGGCCACCAGAGTTCCGGGTCGGTCACCGGTATATCGACAACCAGCTCCCCGGGACGCACAAGGCGTGCATTCCCGGAGCCCGCCTCGACGGCAATCGTCTGAACCGCTGCGCCGTCCGGTCCGGTAAGCTCCACCTGCACCGGGGTATCCGGAAATCCGGACGGTAGCTCTCGCGCCCCCGGCGGTGCGTCGTGCCGGTCCCATTCCACGTGCACCGGCACGGTCCATCCCGTCCCGCCCTTGCGCGGAATACCGTACGCGGCGACCAGCGCTTCTTCTCCGACGGAACGAATCCCCAGCGCTCCGTAGAGGCCACTGACCATGAGCGCAATTCCCCAGTCCCAGCTGGAGTGGCACTGCACTTTGCGCAGGAGGTTGCGGTGCATCGACTGAAACGGATAGATCTGGTGGGGAACCTCATAGGGGAGACGGGCGGTGCGGTCCGCCGCGGCGGCCTCCGGTGAATCGAACCGGATCTCGATCGTGTTGCTTCCCGGTATCAGCAGGTCCCCGATATCGAGGCGCAGCGGGACAAACATATTAGAGCTCCGCCCGGCAAGCTCCCCGTTCAGAAAGATCTCCGCCACGGTGTCCACTGCGGCGATTTCCAGCAGCCATCGGTCTGCCCCCTCCGGCGCGTCCACCTCAAACGTCCGCCAGGCACGCCACCCCCGGGACCCGACCCACTGAACCTCGCGCTCGTTCTGCCCCACATACGGATCGGGGATGATCCCGGCGTGAAGCAGGGCGGTATGAATATCCCCGGGAAATTCGACTGTCAGGGCGTGCTCACCCCGGTCGTCGGCAACGTTCCATATACCCGCAAGTGCAATCATCGTTTCGATCATCGGTCTCTCCAAAAATTTGTGTTGACGGCGCCCGGGAAGTGTGTGAAAGTTATAGTTGGTTTTAAAACCAACCAACGAGGAGTGTAGCACAGGTGGCAACGGCGGGCAAGCGAAATCGCATGATGAACCGGTCGCGGATCCTTCGCGTTATCTGGCACCACCCCGGTACCAGCCGGGTTGATATCGCCGGCGCCCTGGGGCTCGACAAGTCCACCGTGTCATCTATCGTGACCGATCTGATCGAGTCGGAGATCGTCTTTGAGGTTGCACAGGGTGATGCGTCACCGCAGGGCGGCAGGCGCCCGGTTCGCCTGCAACTCAACGCCCGATACGGCTTTGTGCTCGGCGTTGAACTGCAACCGGGTTTCTTTCGTGCCGCCCTCACCGACCTGACCGGCGCTGTAATCCGTACCTGGTCCGCCGAGCGCCCCCGGGAAAACGCATCTTTTGAAGAATACGTCCTGGTCCTGCTGCAGGAGCTGCTTGGCGAGATCGGAGAGTACCGCGACCGGCTTGTCGGCATCGGCTGCGCCATGGGTGGGTTGGTCAATTCGATTCGCAACGTTATCTACCGGTCGATTCCGATGCGGATTGAAACGGAGTACGATTTCCAGCGCCGTATCGCCGAGGAGATCGGAATTCCCGTTGTCGCCGAAAATGACGCCAACGCCTGTGCGTGGGGTGAGCTCACCGCTCACCGCGGCAAGACGGTCCACGACTTTTTGTACGTCCTGGTACAGATCCGCGGATCAACTGCAGGGAAACACCTCTACGGGGGAATCGGCGTAGGATTGGGAGTGGCGATAAACGGGACGCTCTACCCGGGCTCACGCTTTACCGCCGGAGAGTTTCGCAGCGCCTTCTGGGACGGCGAGGGCATCGGCCAGTTCACCTTGACCGAGGATGAAGCCGCGGCGGTCGGGACCGATCCGGCGATCCGGGAACGCCTGTTTCGGGAGCTTGCCAAAAACATCGCCCTGATCATTAACGTCCTCAACCTGGACCACCTCTTTATCGGCGGCGACATTCTCACCTATCGGGACAAGATCACACCGATTATCCGGGAGGAACTGTTGCACAACTGGCCGTACAGCACCGGTGTGGAGTGCGAGATCTGCTATTCCAGCTACGGCGAGGTGGCGGTTGCCGCCGGTGCGGCGGGCATGATGCTGGACCGCCTCTTTTCGGATCAGATATTTCCCCTGGGGGATATCCGGAATCGTCACGAACGCACCCGGGTTCTCGCCCAGCTTAATCAACACGGTTTCAACATGGAGCCCTCCGGGGGTTCCTGAACGGACAGACGCTGTCGCGTGCCGACGGCATATTCATGCGGCCCACCGGGTCGAATCAAAGGAGGTAGCACAATGCTACACAAACGGATACTGATGGTACTGGTTGCGGCCGTTCTGATCGCCCTTGTCGGCTGCTCGCGCGATGCTGAGGACGGAACTGTCGCGTCAGACGAACCCGAGGTTATTGAGCTGGAAATACTCCACTACCTCGATCTGGCGGACAACACGTCCTCCGGGAACTTCGAGGAACTGGTTGCGGCGTTCCACGAGGCCAATCCCGATATCCGGCTTGAGTTTGACTATCTGTTCAACGAGCCGTACCACAATAAACTGCAGTCTTCGGCGATCGCGGGTCAGCTTCCTGATGCGGTATTCCTGTGGCCGGGCAAGCGCACCGGCGATGTGACGGGAAGCGGCGCGGTGCAGGACCTCCGTCCCTGGATAGATCAAATGGACGCGGAGTTCGCCCCGGCGGCGCTGGCTCCCCAGGGACCCAACGGTGAGATCTGGGAGCTTCCCGAACAGGTTACGGCAACCCACGTCATGTTCACCAACGATCGGCTCCTCGATGAGCTGGATCTGGAATTCCCGGAGACCCTCGAGGAGCTTCTTGCTCAGGGTGAGGTGATCCGTGACGCCGGATATATTCCGATCGCCATGGATAACGGCGACGGCTGGCAGATGCAGAGCACGTTTCTGAGCGCCCTGGTTGAACGGACCGGTGGCCGCGAATGGTTTGAGCGTGCCCTCGTGGGGGACGCAAGTTTCTCGGATCCCGAGTTTGTCGAAGCCGTAGAAGTAATCAAGACGCTCCACGACAACGAGATGTTCAGCCCGGGAGTGAACCAGGCAGCCTACGGCCAGGCGCTGACCGATTTCGTGACCGAGAACGCGGTCTACTTTATCGACGGGGGCTGGCGGACCAGCAATCTCACCGGAGAGATGACGCCGGACCAGTACGAGTACGTATCGTACAACGTGTTTCCCGAACTGCCGAACGAGCGGGGTCAGGCGGGATCAACCGCGGTGGTAGCCGGTACCGGCTTTGGAATGAACGCGGAGCTTGAAGGCGCTGAAGCGGACGCCGCGTGGGAGTGGATCTATTTCTTCGCCGGTCCTGAAGGGTCTGCAATCAAGGCCGAACAGGGCTGGTTGCCGGCGGTCAAGATCGACCTGCCCGACGATTCACCGGTTCTCACCCTCAAATTGGCGGACTTCCTCGGGCGTACCCCCGGCGGCTACGTCGTGGACGCGATTATGGACGCCGAGGGAATGGGCGTTCTGCACCCGCTGCTGCAGGAGATGATGTTTGATAACGTCACTCCCCAGGAAGTGGGAGACCGCTACGAAGAGTGGGTGGCCGCCAACGACTCGGGCCGACAGTAGGCTTTACGATTCGGATCCGGTATCGGGCTACACGCCCGGTACCGCCCCGAATCATCCACGCATCTGTGCCGTTGAGGACTATCAATGACAATTTCCCGAGATAAAAAAGTAGCCTACGCCGTGCTGGTCGGGCCATCGGTCCTGATCTACGCGGCGGTGATTCTGTTCCCGATCGTGTTCAGCTTTGCCGCTGGATTCACCGAATGGAGTGGCTTGAGCGACCCGGTTTTTGTGGGGCTCAAGAACTACTCGCGCATGTTTTCCGATGCGGTATTCCGGCTCGGTCTGCGGAACAACATGTTGGTGGTTGCGGTTTCCGTCTTTGGACAAATACCGTTTGGGTTCGCCCTCGCGTATATCATCTACCGCCGGATGATTAAGGGACACGCGTTTTTTGAAACGATGATCTTTTTGCCGATTACTATTTCCGCGATCGTGGTCGCAAAACTGTGGAACCAGATCTTTGCACCCGCCGGTCTTTTCACGCAACTCATGCGCGTTCTCCGCGACGACCCGCGGTTTGTCCTGCAGGTGTTCGAAAGCCGCGCGTTTGCGATCGTTCCCATTCTGTTTGTCATCCTCTGGATGTACACCGGCATCTACCTGGTGATCTTTCTGGCCAACCTGCAACGAATCGATCCCGGTGTGATAGAAGCCGCGGTGATCGACGGTGCCCGGGAGCACCAGATTCTGTTACGCGTTGTGCTTCCGCAGATGGCCAATATCGTCTTTACCACGGCGATATTCGCGATCTCGGGAAGCCTCAAGAGCTTTGACCTGATCTTCGCGATGACCGGCGGCGGGCCGGCGCACTACACCGAAGTGATCGCAATTTACATGTACCTCAACACCTTCAAGTACTACAACTACGGCTTCGGCAGTGCGGTCTCGATGATGATTATCTTTTTGAGCCTTGGGTTGATAACCGCGATCCAAGCGGTATACCGCCGACTGGAGGCCCGATATGAGTGATGTAACACGAGCGGTCTCACCGGACAAAGATATTATCGTCTGGCGCGTCTTTTCCTGGGTTTTCATGGTTCTTTTCACCTTTCTCACCGTGGCTCCGCTCATCTGGCTGTTTTACAGCTCCATGAAACCACACCCGGAGATCGTGCGAAACGTGTTCGCCCTTCCCCGCGGATTCTTTGTCCGGAACTACACGCGGGCGTGGGAGATCGGCAATCTCGGTCTGTACACGATAAACAGCGTTATCTATACAACTTCGGCCACTCTGGTGACCGTCTTTCTCGCCCTTGGTGCGGGATACGGATTCGGAAAGTTCGGATTTCGGATTTCCCGTTACCTGTACACGTTCTTCATCATGGGGCTTCTGGTCACTGCCCATTCAGTCCTGGTCCCGCTGTTTATCCTTGAAACCCGTCTCGGGATCGATGACACTCGCCTGGGGGTGCTCCTCCCGTACGTCGGTTTCGGTCTGCCGTTCATGATTTATCTGGCAACTTCATATATCCGCGGGATTCCGACCTCCCTTGAGGAGGTCGCCCGGATCGACGGCGCGGGATATCTGCAGATTTTCTGGCAGGTCATCCGGCCGATCAGCGCGCCGGTGGTAGCGACGATGACGATCTTTTCCTTTGTCAGCAACTGGAACGAGTTTGTCTTCGTATTCGTGCTTACCAGCAAGCAAAGCCTGCGAAGCCTTCCGGTGGGTGTCAACGCGTTTGCCGGCGGAATGTCCCGGGAT
>JAQIBO010000362.1 GCA_027859055.1 Spirochaeta sp. | reverse complement strand
AGGTTATCGTCTTTACGGCCTTTGCGGACACTGCGAAGTACCTATATGAGCACTTGTCATCCTGGAGCCAAGAACACCTCGGACTGCATTCTGCCCTGGTTACCGGTGGGACCGATGCAAACAAGACAACAGTTTCGGGGCTGCGACGAGATATCGCTTCTATTCTTGGTGCATTCTCGCCGATTTCCAAGGAACGTGTGAAAAGCGACGATGAGCACGCATCAGAGATCGACCTTCTCATATCCACTGACTGTCTGTCAGAGGGTCAGAATCTGCAGGACTGCGATTTCCTAGTCAACTACGACATCCACTGGAATCCGGTGCGGATCATTCAACGCTTCGGAAGAATTGATCGGCTCGGTTCACGGAACACTTCGATACAGCTCGTGAACTTCTGGCCGAACATAGAGCTCGACGAGTACATAAACCTCGAAACTCGAGTCTCGGGGCGGATGGTGCTCCTGGATATCTCTGCTACCGGTGAAGAGAACATCATTGAGTACGATGGCGCCGAGCGCATGAATGATCTTGAGTACCGGCGACGTCAATTGGAGCAGTTACAGCACGAGGTGATCGATATCGAGGACTTGTCCAACGGCATATCGATAACAGATCTCACCTTGAGCGACTTCAAGATCGATCTTCTGGAACACCTCAAGGAGCATACAGAGTCGCTCACAAGCACCCCATTGGGTACGTTCGCTGTCGCAACCAGCGATGAGCTTGTACGGAATGAGAATCTGGCGCCGGGTATCATCTTCTGCCTGCAGAGCGACAACCAGAAGGTCCGCCTTGATTCGACCTACGCTCTCGCACCTTACTACCTGGTGTACGTGACCGACCAGGGCGAGGTACGCCTGAACTTCACCCAGACTCGACAGATACTCGACGTGTTCAAGAAGCTCACCCTCGGACGCCAGAACGTCGATGAGGCCGGATATGCGCGCTTTCACAAACGGACCGCTCATGGCACCGAGATGGATTCCTACCAGAAACTCCTTGCTACCGCGGTAGCTGCCATCACCGGAAGGGCAGAGGAAAAGGGCATCGAGTCCCTCTTTGAGCGCGGAGGGACCGCAATCAGCAAGGACTCCTTTCGTGGAATCGACGACTTCGAAGTTATAACCTACCTGATTGTCTACGACGAGGAGTCGGCACGTGTTTGATCGTCTCTTTGAGCTGCTTGATCTGCCGGAGCGCAGTTACCTAGGGAAACGGGTTTACAAGCGATTCTTCCATGAACACGCCAAACTGGGGGTGACTGATCGCAAGGCGTTGAGCGAAGATATCGATACGATCCTGTGGCAGTACACGCTCAAGCCTTCCACGGTCCCAATCCAACCCTACCACGACGATGACCGGGAATATCTCGAAGTCGCGGTCATCCAGATCAATATGAAGAACCAGCGGCGAGCGAACAGAATCACCGGGATCGTTCATCGGGCCATTCCGTATCCCGTCATCCTGGTTCTCGTCTACGATACGATGGTGCTGGTAAGCTTGGCTCAGAAGAGACTGAGTAGAGCGGAGAGTGACGCGATAGTAGCAGAGGATTTTGCTGACTCCGACTGGATTGACCTCGCCAAAACGACGGACACTGAAGAGCAGTTCTTGGACAGCGTGAACTTCCGTCGGCTCCCCGCAACCGACTTTTTTGTGTATTACACGGCGTTCTTCGATCGCGTCGTGGCCCTGAACGCCGCACGCATCTCGGGTCGTTTCGTCGCGGAAGCAATCGACAGCAAGAGAAAGCACTTGGAACGGTACACCGAACTCAACCGCGAGATCGCGGAGTTTCGCGCTGCAATCAAGAAAGAACCTGCGTTCAATCGACAGGTTGAGCTAAACGGCAAGATCAAGGAACTTGAAGACCTCCGAGAACGGGAGGTACAACGGCTATGAGAGGACACACCCATGGAAAAACTTGACCCCAGGAAAGACGGAAGAACTCCTGATGTTGTATCGGAGAACATAGAGAAGCTGAGAGAGCTCTTTCCGGAGGCGTTTACTGAAGGCTCTGACGAAGACGGCCCACGCTGGAAGGTGGACTTCGACGCCCTGAGGGAGATCATCGGAGAGTACGGTGAGAAGGAGGCGGAGCGCTATAGCTTCACCTGGCACGGGAAGCCGCGTGCTCGCCTTATTGCCCAAACTCCGTCCACGGGTACGCTGCGCCCGTGTCGTGAAGAGTCGGTGAACTGGGACACAACCAAGAACCTCTTCATTGAAGGCGACAACCTGGAGGTGTTGAAGCTCCTCCAGAAGAGCTACCACAAGAAGGTGAAGATGATCTACATCGATCCCCCCTACAATACGGGGAACGATTTCATCTATCCGGACAAGTTCGCGGACAACCTGGATACGTACCTACGGTACACGGGTCAGATTGACGACGAAGGGTTCAAGGTGTCGACCAATACGGAGACTGGGGGGCGGTACCACACCAATTGGTTGAATATGATGTATCCGCGACTGAAGTTGGCGAGAAATCTCTTGAAAGATGATGGGGTGCTTTTTGTGTCCATAGATGATGCGGAGTTGCCGAATCTTCTGAAGCTTTGCGGAGAGATATTTGGCGAGGAAAACCATATTGCGACGATCGTATGGCAAAAGCGCTATGTCTCGAACGTCACAGCGAAATGGCTCTCAGACATGCACGACTTCATTGTTGTTTTCGCAAGATCCGCAGAGAATCTTGAGATACGCGATTGGGAGCGAAGCGCAGAACAGCTGGAAGCTTACCGCAATCCGGACGGTGATCCTCGCGGACGATGGAGGGCACAGGACCTGTCCGCCAGCAAGCCATACAAGGCAGGGTTGTTCTCGATCACTGGTCCCACGGGCCGGGAGTTCACACCACCACCGAATCGATACTGGAGATGCAATCAGGACCAATTTCAGAAGTGGAATCAAGACGGGCGGATCTGGTGGGGCAGAGACGGTGATGCACGACCAATGCTCAAGACGTTTCTTTCCGAGTCGGAACGTGGGATC
Organism: Spirochaeta sp.; assembly: GCA_027859055.1. Classification (GTDB taxonomy): domain Bacteria; phylum Spirochaetota; class Spirochaetia; order DSM-27196; family Alkalispirochaetaceae; genus Alkalispirochaeta. The sequence goes on along the minus strand of JAQIBO010000362.1, from coordinate 1,506 downwards.
AAGCCGCATACTTGGTGGGACTACAATTTCGCCGGTCACAACAAAGAAGCCACGCTAGCCCTCAAGGAGCTCTTTGGAGGAGATTCTCCTTTTGATACTCCGAAGCCCGTGCGGCTAATGACACAATTGCTGAAACTCGTTTGCAATTCGAGCGACTTGGTACTCGACTTCTTTGCAGGATCATGCCCCCTCGCTGAAGCGGTCCTGAGGTACAATCTTGCAGAAGATGCACGTCTTCGGTTTGTGATGGTTCAGCTTCCGGAGGCAAGTGACAGAGATGACTATCCCACCATATCAGCCATCGGGACTGAGAGAATCCGAAGAGTTATCGAAGACCTAAGCGATGATCAGACAGCCACTCGCAGCGGAGTTCGGCTGCTAAAACTCGACTCCAGCAGCATCAAACCTTGGGACGCTGACTTTGACAACGTGGAACTAGCCCTCCTGGATTCGGTCGACAACATCAAGAGTGACCGGTCCGACGACGACGTACTCTACGAACTCCTTCTCAAGTACGGCCTTGATCTCGCGGTGCCCATCGAGACACGTACCGTTACAGACAAGAAGGTCTACGTTATTGGGGGTGGAGCGCTTATCGTCTGTCTCGCTGATGGAGTCGACGCCAAGCTCGCGGAGGGTATTGTCTCGATCCGAGACGAGATCCAGCCTGAGGTTATCCGGGTTGTTTTCAAAGACTCTGGGTTCAAGGATGACGTTGCCAAGACGAATGTTGTGCAGGTCCTGAAGCAGGTCGGTATTGAAGACGTGAAGAGTTTGTAGCAGAGGTGAACTCAGATGTCGATAACCCACCTTCAGATCAAAAACTTCCGTTCTATTGCCAATCTCGACTCACCCACACAAGGTCTGAACATCTTTGTTGGCCAGAACGATGAAGGCAAGTCGAACGTCCTGCGGGCACTGGATCTATTCTTCACTGGAGACAGTCGACACGGGTTTGTCCTGGATTGGAACCGCGACTACTGCGCGTTCGCGCCAGTGAGGAAGAACAAAGCCGAAGAGATCAGCATAACGGTGGAGATAACGCCGCCCGCAACATTCAAGAACAGGACTCCGCTGCGTTGGACAAAGGTCTGGCGAAAGGAAGGCCTTCTTCGTGAGACAATGCGGTTGAAGTCAAGAGAAAAAATCCCTTCAAAATCCAAAATCGTCGCGTATGCAAAAGCTCTTCGTTATGACTATGTGCCAGCGATCAAGGGAGAAGACTACTTTCAATCACTGATGGCGAACCTTCACGACATGCTGGAATCAACTGTCGAGGAAGAGGTTCGACGCGCGTCACAACAGTTCACTTCGATCATTAATGAGAACACGCGGACGATTCTGCGTGGGATCTTAGAAAAGCTTTCGCTTGAATCCGAAATTGCGCTGCCCGACAGCCTACGCGACATCTTTGCGCAGCTAGAGTTCGTGTCAAGTTCCGATCAACGCTCGTTTTCGCTTTCGCAACGTGGTGATGGTATAAAAGTGCGGCATATTCCAATCGTG
>JAQIBO010000312.1 GCA_027859055.1 Spirochaeta sp. | reverse complement strand
TGAAAAGACCGCATGGAGTAGGCATTCTGCTCGTGGGCGATTCTTTCGAAGCAGCAATCGAAATAGCCTCTACTCCATGTGGTAATCATAATCAAAAACCATCAGGTATAGCTTACAAGATCGCGCAGCGATCGACCAGCCCCGGGGGCGCGGAGCGCCAGGCGTGAGACGCCCGCCCCGGATCGGGTAATAGAGAGGAGCAAAGGAAAATGACAGGGTTCCAATCAACAAAGCATACACGGTGGTTGCGAACGACGATGCTCGTGGTGTGTTGCTTCCTCATCGTCACGACTGCACTCAGCGCACAGAACGTATCCGAAGAACGCACAGCGTTGCTTGTTGCCAACAACACGTATCGCTCTTTTGGAAACCTCGACAACCCGGTACCGGAAGCACGATCCCTGGCAGCAGCGTTGCGCCGGATCGGGTTCGATGTGACGGTGGTGGAGAACGCTGGTAGAGAAGCGATGCTCGATGCTCTGGCCGACTTCGAACAAGCGATTAAATCTCGTGGCGGGGGGATTGCGTTTTTTCACTATGGGGGACATGCGGTGCAGATGGACGGCAAGAATTATCTCATACCATCGGATGCACATATTCCGGACGAGCGACGTCTCGTGACCCGCGCGGTGAATTCTGACGAGGTTATGCTGGCTCTGGACGCGTCGGGATCGGACACAAATATCGTAATTCTCGATGCGTGCCGGAACAATCCTTTGCCCGCCCGCAGCCGCAGTGCGACACGGGGACTTGCTCCGGTGACGGTTCGACCGAGAAACTCGATCATTGCCTATTCGGCGGAAAGTGACCAGGAAGCGTTGGACGGAGTGTTTACACCCGTGTTGACCCAAGCGATCACACGGGAGGGAGTGAGTTTCACCGCTGTTCTCATGGAGGTACGCAGCGAAGTGTTTCGACGCACCAACGGACAACAGGTCACCGGAGAATACGGCCAGTTGTTTGAACCGGTGTACTTGGCTGGATTACCGGGTGTTGCAAGCCCAGCAGCGCGTCCCGGCTTTCAGGTGGAACGCACAGTCGGCTCAATCCGCGTGACCGTGGAGACAGCTGGCACGGTGTACCTGGACGGCGAGCGGATCGGTGAGCTGGGAGCGGGACAGAGCGCAACTCTGAGCGACGTGGAAACTGGAAGCCGGCGGCTTGAGGTGCGTTACGACGATGGAGAGGGTGAGACGAGTACTGTGACGGTACGGAGCGGCACGGCGGCCACGGCACGGTTCAGCTATGTGGAACGAGCGGAAGTACGCGAGAGCATTCCCACAGAGTTTGTCCAGGGCGGCACCTTCCGGATGGGCAGCCCCAGCGGAGGAAATGACAACGAACGGCCGGTACGCAGCGTAACGGTGAGCAGTTTCCGCATGGCGCGCACGGCCACCACCTTCGCGCAGTACGATGAGTTTGCCCGCGCTACTAGCCGGGATCTGCCGAACGACCGGGGCTGGGGACGTGGCGAGCGTCCGGTAATAAATGTGACCTGGTATGACGCGGTGGCCTACGCCAATTGGCTGAGCGAGCAGGACGGACTGACACCGGCGTACCGGATCAGTGGAACAAACGTGAGCTGGAACCAGGGGGCAAACGGATGGCGGCTCCCCACCGAGGCTGAGTGGGAGTTTGCTGCTCGGGGTGGGACACAGAGCAGGGACTACACCTACGCCGGGAGTGATGACGTGAACGCCGTGGCGTGGTACCGGGAGAACTCCAACAGCCGCACGCAGCCGGTAGGGGGCAAGCGGGCCAATGAGGTGGGGTTGTACGACATGAGCGGCAACGTGTGGGAGTGGATGTGGGACTGGTTTGGGGACTACCCATCAAGCGCACAGACCGACCCCTCGGGGCCGTCCTCAGGCAGTCGCCGCGTCCTCCGCGGGGGGAGTTGGGGCGGCACCGCGACGGACTCGCGTTCGGCCGATCGCTACGGCGGCCCCCCGGGCTTCCGGAACGGCAACAGCGGGTTCCGGCTTGTGCGGCCTGCAGTTCGGTAGCGGGCCAGGCAAGGAGGACGCCGGAAGCCGACCCGGCGGAGCCGGGGGCGCGGAGCGCCAGGCGTGAGGCGGCCGCCCCGGATCGGGTAAAAATGAGAGGAGCAGCAGATGCAGATCCAGTTCGCGACCTTTAGCCTCCCACCGCACCCGCAAAGCGCGGAAGAGGAGGCCCTCAACACGTTTCTTCGGTCGTACCAGATCCTGCAGTGTCAGACGCACTTCGACGCAACGCAGAGCCGGTGGTGTATACTGGTGCACCATACACTGAAGAAAACCGCGGAGAGCAAGACCGGCACTTCCCGCGTGGACTACAAAGAAGTGCTCTCCCCTGAGGATTTTGTTGTTTTCGACCGGCTGCGTAGTCTGCGCAAGCGTCTGGCGGAGCAGGAGGGCATTCCGCCCTATGTGATTTTTACCAATGAGCAGCTGGCGGAGATCGCCCGTCAACGTCCCAACTCGCGATCAGCGTTGCAGGCGGTAGACGGTATCGGCCCGGGAAAGGCGGAACGCTATGGCGACCAGTTCCTGCAGGCCCTCGTGCCGGATGTACCGCACACGTGAGGAGACTCGGTGGCCTCTGGGAAGATGTGTGCGCTCCGGAAAACTTCCGCTCAGCATACCTGAAAGCGCGGCGCGGCAAGCGCCTGGCCGCGGAGGCGGTCAGCTTTGGGAGGGATCTACACGCCAACCTGGCGGTGCTGCGGCAGGCCGTTGCCGACGAGAGCTGGAATCCGGGTGCGTTCCGTACCTTCGTGGTTACCGATCCAAAACCGCGTATCATCAGCGCCGCCCCATTTCCGGACCGCATCGTCCATCATGCGCTCATGAACGTAACGGGCGCGGTTTTTGAGCGCTCACTGATACATCACACATACGCATGCCGGGTGGGGAAGGGTACCCACGCTGCGGTCCTCCACGGATTTGGCCGGTGCAAAGCCTCCCCATGGTTCTTGAAACTGGACGTCCGGAAGTACTTCGACTCCATTGACCAGAGGACAATCCTTGTTCTGCTGGAGGGTCTCTTTCGGGAACGGCCGCTGCTGCGCACCTTTGAACGCATCGTACAGTCTTACCAGACCATACCGGACCGCGGGGTACCCATCGGTAACCTTACCAGCCAGTATTTTGCCAACCATTACCTCAGTGCATTTGATCACATGGTACTGGAGCGCCTTCGGCCCGCGGGCTACGTGCGCTACATGGACGATATGGTGCTGTGGGGGGCTGAAAAAGCTCAGATACGGGACTGGGCGGACGAGACTCGAGAATACCTGGCTACAACGCGGGGGCTTGAATTGAAGCAACCGCTGATTGGTCGCAGCGCCCTGGGACTGCCCTTTCTCGGATTCAGAATTACCAACCGTGGGATCTACCTCAGTGCCCGGAGTAAACGAAGGTTCCGCGGGAAATATCGCGCTCTTGAGAATGCTCGGACGGAGGACCGGATCACGGAAAGCGAGGCCGCACGGCGCGTGTCGGCGCTGGTTGCGGCTACCACCCTGGCACGTGCCCGTACGTTCCGCCATAATGTTGTGTACGGGGCCGTCCTCAGGCAGTAACCGCGTCTTACGCTGCTGGGCGGACAGTACCTGTCCTGCTCGCAGATGCGACCGCGGGGGGAGTTGGAACAACACCGCGACGAACACGCGTTCGGCCAATCGCAACAACAACACCCCGGACAACCGGAACAACAACAACGGGTTCCGGCTTGTGCGGCCTGCAGCCCGCGTGCGCGCACGGATGGCGCGCACCCGAACCGGAACGGTCCCGGTCACCCTGCCGTGGCGAGCTGTCATGGCGGGCGACAAAGCCGAGCGTCCGCCGCCTGCCGGTACCACCCATGGAATTGGGGGAGAACGCCGGCGGCGGGCATTTTTTCAGTACCGGTAAACACGTATGCGATACCGGAAATGAAAGTAAGGACGAAGAGGAGTAGACACCCATGACCGACCTGATGACCGCGATCGTAACCGGCAGCACCCCACCCGAAATCCAGGATCTCCTCGACACCGGTGAAGAAATCAACGCGCGGGTTGCGAACGGCTGGACCGCCCTTCTTCTCGCCGGCATGCACAGTGTAGACACAGATGTCCTGCGCGTCCTGATCGACGCGGGCGCGGATGTTCACGCTCGTACCGACGAAGGAATGTCGGTGTTGCACACGGCGGCAATGGTGAACAACGCCGCGGCGGCGGCTCTTTTCGTGGAGGCCGGTGCGGATGTCGAAGTGCGGACCAACAACGGCACCACCCCCGTAATAGCGGCGCTCGGCAAGGACGGCGGAGTAGAGGCTCTCCAGGTGCTCCTGGATGCCGGGGCCGATCCCAACACGCCGGACGATTCCGGTGGACTTACCCCGCTGATGTACGCCGTATATGCCAACGGCAACATCGAGGTTCTTCGCGTACTGATTGAAGCGGGAGCTGATCCAAACGGGGCGTTACCCGACGGCACGACCGCCGGCGACGCACTTCAGAATAATGAAGCGCTTGCCGACGACCCCCTTTCTCAATGGCCGTCCGAGGGTCCCACTGTTCAGAATGATCACTATCAGGAAGTCACGGTTACAAAATCAAGATAGTTGTCCGGATGAATGACGGTGAAGTCCGCCTCCGGGTACGTATCCAGCCAGCCCGTCGGGGGAGCGACCTCGGCGGGCTTCCATTTGAACTCGTATCCGTGCAGACGTCCGGCGGTTTCCTCCACCCAGTTAAGTTCCTTCTTGGTGTAGGTGCGCCAGAAGTAGCAGTTTGCATGCTGCCCGGTGTAGGACAGGTGTTTGACCCGTTCCATGACAAGAAAATTCTCCCAGAGCCGGCCAACGTCGTTGCGTAACGCTATCTCATTGAAACTGGAGATGAGAGCGTTGCGGATCCCCAGGTCATAGAAGTAGTACTTGCTCATTTTGCTGACCTCTTTGCGCAGGTTGCGGGAGAATCCGTCCAGCCGATACAGCACAAAGGACTTTTCCAGTAGATCCAAATAGCGTGCGACGGTGTTCTTGTCTATACCAACCGCGTTTCCTACTTCCTGGGTCGATACTTGACTGCCGATCTGAAATGCCAGGAGCCGCAGCACGTCGAATATCTTTTTTGAGTCCTTGATCTTGTCAAAATCAAGAATGTCTTTCAGCAGGTATGATCCGGCCAGTTCACGAACGATCGACTCTTTCTCCTGGTAGGTTGTCGCGTTCAGTACCGCGGGGTACATACCGAATCGCACGTAGTCCGGCACGTTGCGTGAGAAGTCCCACCGGTTTGTGGTGGAGAGGGACTCCTGAACTGAAATGGGATACAGGCTGGCCACTGTTTTGCGGCCGGTGAGCGTTTCGCCGGCAGACTGCAGTAAATCAAACGAGGAGGAGCCGGTAACGATCACACGCACACCGGGGATGTCGTCGATGATGAGTTTGAGGCCGCGGCCGATATTGGGAATTCTTTGAGCCTCATCGACAAACAGCAGGCTGTTCCGCGGGATTGTGGCCCGAAAATAATGCAGATCGCACTGCGAGAACTGATTGGCAAAGGGAAGGTCATCACCGGTCTGGGTGATAATGCCACCGGGAAAGGCGGGAGCGGTAGACAGAAAATGCTGAACCAGCGTGGTTTTGCCGACCTGCCGCGGTCCGTACAGGATCAGCACCTTGTTGGGGCGCAGCAGTCCGGCAATGTCTACTGTTCTTTGAATCATCGTTTCAGTGTATTGTATTCACTCAATTAATGCAAATTGCGTGAGTACTGTTCATCCAATTTTCACCCAATGCGTGGAAATAGCGGCGTGTTGCAGACGATACAATCGAACCGGCGTTCTTCGGCTTGCTACCGCACTGCCGATGCCTAATCCGAACCGCCAACCTCATCCATACTCAGTCCAGGTCTTCCATCGCGTCGCTATCCCCCCGCTCATCTATATAGTACAACCAGCGGCCCAGGGGCGTCGAGACAGCGCGTTTTGCGATGGTGCTTCACGCGGGTCCAGACTAAGTGAGCCCGTCATCAGGAGTTCTCAATTTGAGAACACCTGGCCCGTCATCGGTTTGCTTGCCAACACTGACAACTGTTAGTACTTATCAAAGGTAGGAGTACAATCATGCGTATTGGATTTATCGGAACGGGGCTCATGGGCTCTCGAATGGCGGCGAATCTGTTGTCTGAAGATGACGAGCTCTTCGTGTATAACCGAACCAGGTCAAAGGCCGAAGGATTGGAGGCCCGGGGTGCTACGGTTATGGAAAGCCCCGGCGCCGTTGCACAGGAGGTTGAGATTCTCTTTTCTATGCTCGCCGACCCGCACGCGGTAGAGGCGGCGGCGCTCGGTACCGACGGCTTCCTGCCGCACCTGAAGAAAGGGTCGGTCTGGGTTGACTGTAGTACGGTGAACCCGAGCTTCTCCATCCGAATGGCGAGCGAGGCGCGGCGCCGGCAGGTGGCGTTTCTCGACGCGCCGGTCGCGGGCACCATTGGTCCGGCGGAAGCGGGGGAACTGCTCGTGTTGGCCGGCGGAGAGGCGGAGGCGGTCAAGCAGGTGCAGCCCTTCTTCGATCGGATCGGTCGGAAGACGCTTCATATGGGGGGCAATGGCCGGGGGAGCGCCATGAAAATGGTGGTAAACACACTGCTGGCCCAAAGCATGGTTGTCTTTTCCGAGGCGACCAAGCTGGGCGAATCGCTTGGTCTGGACCGGGGAACGCTCATGGAAACGCTTATCGATGGGCCGGTGACGGCGCCGTACCTCGCCGGGAAGCGAGAGAATTTTGAGTCGGGACAGTATGAGACCGCTTTTCCACTCAAGCACATAACCAAGGATCTTCACCTTGCCTCGCTGTCGGCGTACGAGGCGGGGGTGTCGCTTCCATCAACGGCGATAGCCAAAGAGATTTTC